>JACQAI010000271.1 GCA_016195115.1 Pseudomonadota bacterium | reverse complement strand
CCGTTGAACGCCGGCACGCGCCCCAGGGTCGGCCGGATGCCGGCGACGCCGCAGCAATAGGCCGGGTAGCGGATCGAGCCGCCATAGTCGTTGCCGTGCGCCAGCGGCGCGATGCCGAGCGCCAGCGAGGACGCCGCGCCGCCGCTCGAGCCGCCCGGCGTGCGCGTCTTGGCCCACGGGTTCAAGGTCGCGCCGCGAAGTTCGTTATCCGTATGCCAACGGAGGCTGAAGGCCGGCGTGTTGGTGCGGCCGATCACGATCGCGCCGGCGCGCTTCCAGTTGGCGACCGGCGGGCTGTCGGTCTCGGCGATCACGTCCTTGAACGCGACGACGCCGTTGGTGGTGGCGCAGCCGGCCTGATCGATGTTCTCCTTGATCGTCACCGGCACGCCGTGCAGCGGTCCGAGCGCGTCGCCGCGCTTGACGGCCTGATCGGCGGCGGCGGCCGCCGCGAGCGCCGGCTCGTCGAGCACCACGGTGACGGCGTTGACCGCACGGTTGACCGCGTCGAGCCGCTGCAGGCAGGACGCCACCGCCTCGCGGCTGGAGACGCGCCCGAGCCGGATCGCCTGCGCGACGTCGACCGCGTCCCACCGCCAGAGTTCGTCGGTCATGCTCCCTGCTCCTTGGCTCAATCGATCCGGGCGCCCGAGGTCTTGACGATCTCGGCCCATTTCGGGATCTCGGCGTGCACGAACCGCGCGAACGTCTGGGGATCGTCACCCACGACCAGCGCACCGAGATCGGCGAACCGCCGCTGCAAATCGGGCGCGCGGCACGCCGCGACGATCTCGCGATGCAGCCGCGCGACGATGTCGGGGGGCAGCCCGGCCGGCCCCATGACGCCGAACCAGTTGATGTACTCGTAGTCCGGCAGCCCGGCCTCGATCATGGTCGGCACATCGGCCAGCGCCGGCATGCGGGCGCGGCTCGTGACCGCAAGCGGTCGCACCTGGCCGCCTTGAATGAACGCGATGATGTTGGAGATGAACAGGAAGCCGGCCTGGACCTCGTTGGCCGCCAGGTCGGTGGCGATGCCAGGCGCGGTCTTGTAGGGCACGTGCTGGAGCTGGACCCCGGCCTTGAGCTCGAAATAGGCGCCCGCCAGATGCTGCGAGCTGCCGTTGCCGATCGAGGCATAGTTGATGCCGCCGGGCCGGCGCTTGGCCTCGGCGATGAACGCGGCGACCGTGCGCGCCGGCAGGCTCGGATGGACGACCAGCACGGTCGGCAGGGTGGCGAACATCGAGATCGGCGCGAAGTCGCGCTCGGGGTCGTAAGGGATGCTGCGGAACAGCGCCTTGTTGATGGCGTGGCTTGCCGCCGAGGCGGTCACCAGCGTGTAGCCGTCCGGCGCCGCCTTGGCGGCGACGTCGGCGCCCAGGGTGCCCCCCATGCCGGCGCGGTTGTCGACCACGACGCGCTCGCCCAGCTGGGTGCTGAGGCGATCGGCCAGGATGCGGCTCAGCACGTCGATCGCGCCGCCCGCCGGGAACGTCACGACCAAGCGAACCGGTCGGTTGGGGTAGGTTTGCGCCGACGCGGCGCCGATGCCCAGCGCCAGGACCATCACCCCGAGCAGCAATCGGCGCATCGCGCTCACGCTCGCTGCACCACGCGCACCACCGGACCGTCGGGCCCGGCAGGATCGATCTCGACGACGTCGCCGGTGCGCAGCAGGGTCGTGATGTCGCCGTTGAAGCCGACCACCATGGTGAAGTCGGCGAGCGCCGCGCCCTGCACGAGAATGGGGTTGACCGAGTTGAGCACCAGCGCCGCCGGCACGACACCGCGCGCGCGCATGTCATGCAGCATCCAGGCGGTCGCGACGCCGCCTTTTGCCGTATCGAGCACGAGAACCTTGTCGACATAGCTCTGGCCGGCGAGCTTGTGCGCCGGACGCGAGAACACGCCTTTGGTGCGGTCGAGGTCGTAGCGCGCCGAGAAACCGTCCTGCGCCGCCAGCACCCGACCGCGCACGACCCGCCCCATGCCGGCTTGAGCGCGGAATTCGGTCATGCCAGCCGCCCGCTCTCGGCGGCGTCGAGGCATGCCGCCATCGAGGCCAGTCGTGGCGCGTAGCCGTAGCCGCCGATGATGTTGACCAGCTTGGCGCTGTTGGTGGCGAGCCGGCGCCAACCGTTGGCCTCGGCCATCTCGCGGGCATAGGACTGGTAGAAGCACATGCCCGACAGCACCATGGCGCCGGTCGCCTCGATGCGCGCCGTCAGGCCCATGCGGTCGGCATCGGGCTTGATCTGCGGGCTCGTGATCGCCAGCACCGGCACCTTGAAGCGCCGGCCGTCGCATAGGCTGGCGAGCCCATCCATCTCGACCAGGCTGAGCTGCGGCGCCGAGAACACCACCAGGTCGACATCATCGCCGTCGCCGGTATAGCTCGCCTGCAGCGCGCGCACATCGGCCTCGCCGAAGCGCGCGGTCGGCGGCTGCTTGGGATCGAACACGTCGGCCAGGCGCTCGGCTTCGGGCGTGACGCCGACCATGTGGAACAGCGCCAGCGAGCCGAAGCTCGCCGCCGCCGCGCCGAAATGCTTGAGCGCGTCGGAGCCCGGCACGCGGTCGAGGCCCGAGATCACCGGCACCGTCCAGTAGTTGCCGGCGGTGCGCCCGACCAGCGCGCCCAGCGCGCCCCACTCGTCGAGCCGGCGCGGCGTCCAGTCGACCGCGATGTGCAGGGTGGCGCGGCGCATTTCCGACAGGTGATAGCCATAGCGCGGCGTCCGTCCGGTCAGCCCGGCCGAGACTGCCGACGGCCCGCCCTCGAAGTTGGAGCGCGCGCCGAGCACCGAGTTGGAATAGATCACCACGCCGGTATCGCCGTAGGCGACGTGCTCGCCGCGCACCGGCGGCATGATGGTCTGGTAGTTGATGCAGGTGTCGGTCATCAGCACGCCGAGCGCCTGGAACGCCGCGATGGCGCGGCGCTCGAGCGCCAGCATCCAGTCCTGCTGCCTCAAGTCGTGGGCGCGCTCGAAGTCGGTGCCGCGCGGATCCGTGATGGTCGGCACGCGCACGCGCCGCTCGGCGGCGGGCAGCGCCGCCAGCGCCTCGAGCCAGGCGATCCCGGCCTCGCCCAGGCTCTCGGTATCGGCCATGACGTGGGCTTGGGTGACCGGCACCATGTCGGCGGCACCGAGAAAATTGCCGACCTTGAGCTGGTGCTCGAGCGCGATGCGGCGCGCCCGCCCGGCCTCACCGGCCAGCATCGCGCGCTCTTCGTCGGTCAGCTTCATGGCGTTACCTTGTTGGGCCTATCGCGCGCAGGTCAATCGGCACCGAAGCACCGTGCGGATCGCGCTTCATGGGACGTAGACACGGCGGATATACGTGCCAATTTTATGACCTTACTGAGGCGCTCATGCAAACGCGGATTGCGAAGTGGGGCAACAGCTTGGCGGTTCGCGTGCCGCGCGAAATCGCTGAAGCCGCGAAACTCACCGAAGGCACGGCCGTCGAACTGGCGGTGGAAAACAATGCCGTGGTCATCAGGCCCGCCGGTCCGCGCTACCAATTGGCAGACCTGCTCGTCGGCATGACACCCAAAGCGATGCATGAGGCCTTTGACTGGGGGCCAGACGTCGGGCGCGAAGACGTCTCGTGAGCCGCTTCGCGCCGGATGCCGGCGATCTGATCTGGACCGACTTCGATCCCCGCGTCGCGCGAGAGCAGAGTGGCCGTCGACCAGCGCTGG
>JACQAI010000258.1 GCA_016195115.1 Pseudomonadota bacterium | reverse complement strand
CGACACCGGATTGCCCGGCAGCCCGAGCAGCGGCACGGCGCCGAGGCGCCCGAACATCAGCGGCTTGCCCGGGCGCATCGCGATCGACCAGAAGTCGAGCGCCAGGCCGTCGGCCGCGAGGCCGGAGCGCACCAGGTCATGCTCGCCGACCGAGGCGCCGCCGGTGGTCACGAGCAGATCGGCACCGGCGGCACCGGCAGCCATGCGGCGCAGCGCGACGCTCTCGTCGGGCGCGATGCCGAGCATGATCGGATCGCCCCCGACCGACGTGACGAGCGCGCTCAACGCCAGCACGTTCGAGCTGACGATCTGATTGGGGCCGATCGGATCGCCGGGCCGCACGATCTCGTCGCCGGTTGCGAGGATGGCGACGCGCGGCCGGCGGCGCACGCGCAGCCACGGGTGATTCATCGCCGCCGCGAGACCGATGTCGCGCGAGGTCAGCCGGCGGCCGGCCTTGATGCCGACCGCGCCTGCGCTGAAGTCGAGCCCGGCCGGCCGGATGTAGGTGCCCTGGGGTGCGCCTTCGCGGACCGTCACGCGGTCGCCGTCCTGATCGGCGTCCTCCTGGATCACGATGGTGTCGGCGCCGCGCGGCACCGGCGCGCCGGTGAAGATCCGCACCGCGTCGCCCGGACCGACTTCGCCGTCGAAGTGGGATCCCGCCGGCACCGCGCCGATGCGCCGCAGCGTCGCGGGCACGCGCGCGACGTCGGCGGCGCGTACCGCCCAGCCGTCCATCGCCGACATGGCGGCGGGCGGCTGCGTGACGCGGGCGCGCACGTCCTCGGCGAGCACGCGGCCGAGGCCGTCGGACAGCAGGATGTCTTCGGCCGCGATCGGCGCGCGATCGGCGAGTCCGGCGATGATGCGGCTGAGCGCGTCGGCGACCGAGATCATGGCTGGCTCCACGTCCCCGAGCGGCCGCCGGCCTTGTGGGTCAAGCGGATGTCGCCGATCCGCATGCCGCGATCGACCGCCTTGCACATGTCGTAGACGGTGAGCGCCGCGGTCGCGACCGCGGTCAGCGCCTCCATCTCGACCCCGGTGCGGCCGGTGATCTTGCAAGTCGCCGTGATGTCGATCGCGCTGCGCGCAGGATCAAGCGTCAGGTCGACCGTGACCGAGTCGAGGGCGAGGGGATGGCACAGCGGGATCAGCTCGGCGGTGCGCTTGGCGCCCATGATGCCGGCGAGCCGCGCCACCGACAGGACGTCGCCCTTGGCGACGCCACCGTCACGGATCCGCGCCAAGGTCGCGGGCTGGACGTAGACGGCGCCGACCGCGGTCGCGATTCGGGGGGTCACTGGCTTGTCGCCGACGTCGACCATGACGGCACGTCCCTCGGCGTCGAAATGGCTAAAACCGCTCATCGCCCTGCTGCCACATGCGCTTGATCCTGCGCCCTGCGCTGCCCGCCGCACGCGGCTGGCAACGATCGGCGCCTCCCTCTATATAGTGCCGCCAAATTCGCGGCTCGCAAATCGAGGCATGGCGAAACGGTCGAAAAAGCCGGCGCAGCGGTCCCGCGGCCGGCGCTGGGTGCCCGGCGGCTGGGGCCTGATCCTGACCGCGGGCGCCCTGCTGTTGGGCGGATTGGGCGTCGGCTTGTTCATCGGCACGCAACTGCGGCCATCGCCATCGCCGCGCGCCGCGGCGACGGCGCGTATCGTCCCGGCGCCGCCGACACCGACGACCCGCGACAGCGCGCCCGCCCCAGCGCCTGAGGCGCCGCATCCGTCGACGCCCCCGGAGCACAACCCTGAGGCCGCGGAGGATGTGCCGGGTCTCGCGCCGGCACCGGCGCCGACCCGCAAGCCCGAGGCGGCACCGCGCTCGCAGCTCGCCGCGATGTTGGTGCCGAAGCCGCCGGCGTTCGCCGGGGCGCCGCCCTGGCGCGTCAACGCCGTCGCGGCACCGCCGACCCTCGGCTATTCCATGATCGTGCTGGTGATCGACGACATGGGGCTCGATCGCCGCCGCTCGTCGCGGGCGATCGGCTTGCCGGGCCCGCTGACCCTGTCGTTCCTGCCCTATGCCGACGACCTGCCGGGCCAAGCCGCGCTCGCCCACCGGCACGGCCACGAGCTGCTCGTCCATGTGCCGATGGAGCCGCTCGGTAGCGCCAACAATCCGGGTCCGAACCCGCTGACCACGGCACTCGCAGGCGACGAGTTGGTCAGTCGATTACGCCGCGACTTGGCGCGTTTCGACGGTTTCGTCGGCATCAACAACCATATGGGCAGCAAGTTCACCAGTTTTGGTCCGGGCATGGCGATGGTGATGGCCGAGCTGCGGACGCGCGGGCTGCTGTGGCTCGACTCGCGCACGACCGGCAACTCGGTCGGTACCGCAATGGCGCGCGAGTACGAAGTGCCGCACGTCGTGCGCGACATCTTCCTCGACAACACGCCGACCGTGGCGGCGGTGCAGCGCCAGCTCGCCGAGCTCGAGGCGCTGGCGCGGCGGCGCGGCTGGGCGGTTGCGATCGGTCACCCCAAGGACAGCACGCTCGACGCGCTGGCGGCGTGGCTGCCGACCTTGAGCGATCGGCGCCTTGTCCTGGTGCCCCTCACCCATATCGTGCGTGAGGTCCCCGCGGGCGCCGGGTGAGCGCGCGGCGCGGAAGCGTCCGTCGCCTCAGAGCGCCTGGTCGACGGCGCGCTGGTCGATCCGGACGGTGAAGCGCTCGCGCAGGCCGGCCTCGAATTGCTGCAGCAGGTCGTTGCCGAGCGACTGCCGCAGCTGGTCGCGGAGCTTGGTGCGCTGGGCATCCGCGGTCGCCGGGTCGACCGGCAGGACCTCCTTCAGGCGCGCGACCATGTAGCCGTCGGCCGTGTTCGCGACGCCGACCGTGCCGACCCCACCGCCGAACAGCTGGCCGATCAGCGCGGGCGGCAGGTCGGCGCCGGCGCCCTCGCGCGTGAACGGGCTCGAGATCTTGACCTCGATGGCGCCGGCAACCTTGGCGATCTCGGTACCCGACTTGATCTGCTCGGCGAGACCGTCGGCGCGTTGCTTGGCGGCGCTGTCGCGCTGCGCCTGGGTCCAGGCGCTGCTCACCGCGTCCTTGATCTCGGCGAGCGGCGGCACCACCGCGGCGGTGATCTGGTCGACGCGCACCGCGAGATAGCTGTCGTCGGCGGTCTCGACCAGGCGGCTGGTCTGCCCCTCGGCCAAGCCGAAGCCGGTCGTCAGCATCGGGTTGGCGGTCGCCAGCTCGGGCACCGGCTTGCCGTCGGGGCCGAGACCGCGCCGATCGACCGACGCCACCTTGTGGACCGGCAGGTCGACCTTGGCCGCGGCCTCGTCCAACGCGGCGCCGCCGGCGAGCGCATCCTCCAGCCGATTGGCGAGCTGCGGCACTTCATCGGCGGCCTTCTCGCGCCGCAGCTCTTCGATCATCCGGTCCTTGATCGTCTCGAACGGCTCGACGTGCTGCGGCTTGATCTCGGTGACCTTGAAGACATGCCAGCCGAAGCCGCTCTTGATCGGCTTCGTCACACCGTCGACCGCGAGGTCGAAGATCGGCGCAGCGAAATCCGCCGGCAGCTCGTCGCGCCTGACCGTGCCGAACTTGAGATCCTCGGCGGACTGGCCGAGCTCCTTAGCGAGCGCGGCGAAATCCTTGCCCGCGGCGAGCTCGGCGCCGGCTTTTTCGGCCGCCGGGTCGTCGGGCAGGCGCAGCTGCTCGACGGTCCGCTGCTCGGCGATCGTGAACTCCTCGATACGCGACTGATAGGTTTCCTTGGCCATGGCCTCCGAGATCGTGATGCGTTCGACGAGCCCGGCGGGCGACAACACCAGGTAGCTCAGGCTGCGGTATTCGGGGCGCGTGAAGTGCGCGGCATTGGCCTTGAGGTGCTCCTCTAGCTGCGCCTCGGTCGGAGCGGCGATGGCGCCGACCGAGGCGTGCGACACCACCAGGGTTTGGGCGACCCGGCGCTCGCCGCGGTAGCGCAGCATCGCGTCGGTCATCGCCTGGGGCGGCTCGGCGCCGGACGCGATCGGCCGGATCAGCTGCGAGCGTTGCAGATCGCGCCGCAGCTCGGCGATGAAGCGTTGCTCGGAATAGCCCGCGCGGTTGACGATCACGTCGAACCGATTGCGATCGAAGTTGCCGCCCTGATCCTTGAAGCTCGGATTGGTGCGGATGGCCTCGCGCACGACCTCGTCGGAGATCGTGACGCCCAGGCGTCGGGCCTCGAGCTCGAGTAGCGTGTGTTCGACGATCTGCTCGATCACGCGATCGGCGATGCCGAACTGGCGCGCCTGCTCGCGGTCGAAATTGACCCCCAGGGTCTGGCGGAAGCGCTGCATCTCCTGCGCCACCGCCTGGGAGAAGTTGGCCGGCTCGATGCGCACCGGACCGATCTCGGCGACGATGGTCGGCCGTGTCGCCGACTGCAGATAGTCGGTGACACCCCATGCGGCGAAGCTGAGGATCAGGAGCACGAACAGGAGTTTGACGATCCAGGACGCGGCTTGACCGCGAATCGCTTGCAGCATGTCTTAAATTCCGTGCACCTTCGGGCCGGCGCGGCGCGCCGCCAGGGCTGG
>JACQAI010000257.1 GCA_016195115.1 Pseudomonadota bacterium | reverse complement strand
GGTCGTCAACCTGACCGACCAGCGGCTGCGCCAATGCCCGAAATGCGGCCAGGCCTCGCTGGTTCGCCAGGAAGGCTGCGACAGCTGCACGAGCTGCGATTACTCCAAGTGCGGCTGATCGCCCGATGACGACCACCGCGATACTCGGCGCCGGCGCACTGGGCAGCTATATCGGCGGACGATTGGCTGAATCCGGGAGCGCGGTCGTGCTGATCGCGCGCGACGCGGCCCGGCTGGCGCAAATCGCGCGCGACGGCCTGAGGATCGAGGACGACCGCGGCGATCGCATGGTGCGCGTGCGCGCCGCGACCGCCGCCGCGCTGCGCGAGCCGGTCGGGCTCTTCATCGTGCTGACCAAGGCCATGCACACGGCCGCGGCGATCGCATCGGTCAAGCATCTGATCGGGCCCGAGACCTGGGCCGTGAGCCTGCAGAACGGCATCGGCAACGGCGAGGCGCTCGCCACCGTGATGCCGCCGGCGCGGGTCGGCATCGGCACGACCAACGTCCCGGCCAACCTGCTCGGGCCGGCGCACGTGCGCTCGGCCGGCCACGGCAGCCTGCGGTTCTGGTCGATCGACGGCGCCGATGCGCCGGCGCTGCGCACGCTCGAGCGCCTGCTCGCGGGCGCTGGCTTTGATGCCGCCGCGACCAAGGATATCGCCGTCGACATCTGGGAGAAGGTGGCGTTCAACGGTGCGCTCAACGCCCTGGGCGCGATCACCCGCCAGGCCAACGGCGGCCTCGACAACCCCGACGGCCGCGCCATCGCCGAGGCCGCCGCCACGGAGGCGGTGGCGGCCGCCACGGCGCTCGGCGTCCGGGTCGATGCCGCGCGCATCCGCACTCGGATCGACGGCGCGCTGACCCAGCATCGCGCCCACAAGGGCTCGATGCTGCAGGACGTGCTGGCCGGCCGGCCGACCGAGATCGACTTCATCAACGGCGCGATCGTGCGCGCTGCCGAGCAGGCCGGCCTCGCCGCGCCGGTCAACCGCACCCTGGTGCAGCTCGTGCGCCTGATCGAGGGCCGCACGGCGTAGGCCGCGGGGCGCCGCGCGTCAGCCCGCCAGCAACGTCGCCATGATGCGCTCGCGGGTCATCGGCAGCTCGCGGATGCGCGTGCCCAACGCGTGCGACACGGCGTTGCCGATCGCAGCGGCGGTCGGGCCGGCCGTCGCCTCGCCGACCCCGAGCGGCACGTCGGTGTCGGCTGCCACGAACTCGATCTCGATCTCGGGCACTTCGCTGAAGCGCAGCACCGGGTAGCCGTCCCAATCGAGCGAGCTGACGCCGCCGTCCGCGAAGCGGACCTGCTCCTTGAGCACCCAGCTCGCCGACTGGATGATGCCGCCCTCGAGCTGATTGGCGGCGCCATCGGGATTGACCACCAGGCCGGCATCGGCGGCGCACCAAATCCGCAGCAGCCGGATGGTTTCAGCGACCTCGAGGTCGGCGACCACCGCGGCATACGCCGCGCGGTTCTTGTAGCGGGCGAAACCGATGCCGCGGCCGCGACCGGTGCCGGCCGGCAAGCCGGCTTGCCAGGCGGCCATTCGCGCCACCCGTTCGACCACCCGACGAGCGCGCGGATCGGCAAGCTGCGCCAAGCGGAATTGGACCGGATCCTGGCGCGCCCGCTCGGCCAGCTCGTCGAGGAAGGACTCGATGGCGAACACGTTGGGCATGGCGCCGAGGCCGCGGAGCGCCGACGTCCGCACCGGCGTTTCGGGCACCAAATGATGGATGATCCGCTTGGCCGGGATGTCGTACAGCGGGTCGGCATTCCGGGTCGCGCCGCCGCCGTTGGCGTCGGGCACGTCGGCCGGCGGCGGCGCCGGCGGCGGGTTGGGCAGCGCCTCGGCGCCCAGCAGGTTGCCGCTGCCGGGCCGTGCGCTGTGCGTGCCGCTCCAGATCTCGGCCGTCCAATCGGCCGGGCGGCCCGCATCGTCGAGCACGGCGGCGACTTTCACCACCATGGCGGGGCTCACCGGCTCGAAGCCGAATTCCTCGGCGCGGCGCCAGCGCACCCGGATCGCCCGGCCGGGCAGCCGGGCCGCGATGATCGCGGCGTCGCCCGCCGCATCGTCCGCGCCGTTGTGACCGTAGCAGCCGGGGCCCTGGACATGCCGCACCGAGATCACCGCGGGATCGAGGGCGAGCGACTGCGCCAAGGCGGCGCGCAAGGGATAAACGCCTTGCGAATGCGTCCAAACCGTCAAATGGCCGTCGCGATAGAGCGCGAGCCCGCACGAGGGCGCGATCGAGGCATGCCCGAGATGGCCCCGCGTGTAGGTCGCCTCGTGCCGTTGCCGATTGCGCGGCGATGCGTGCGGTTCGGGCGCGCCGACCCGCCGGTCGATCGCGGGGCGTTGCAGCAGCCAAGCCGCTTCCTGCTGGACCGAGCTGATCGGCTCGACGCCTTGCCACGTCACGTGATCGGGCGCCGCTGTGCCGGCCGCGTCGACGGCGGCCTCCTGCTGTCCGACGATCGCCAGGAAATCGCCGTGCCGGACGAATTCGATCGGACCGCGGGCGGCGCGCCGGATCGCCGCCTCGTCGATCGACGCCAGCTTCGCCCCGCGGCCGGGCTGCCGCACGACGCGCGCATGCCACATGCCGTCAAGCATCATGTCGTGGATGAAAACCGCCTCGCCAAAGACCTTGGCGGGCAAGTCGAGCCGGGCGGCGCTGCGGCCGACGACCGTGTGATCGGCGACCGGCTTGGGCGATGCACTTCCAGTCGCACGGGCCGCCGCGAGGTCGACCGCCGTCGCCAAGGTCCAGTAGTCCTGGCCGGTCGGCGTGCCGTTGCGCAAAACCCCGCCATCCTGCACGGCAAGCTCGGACGTTGCGCAGCCGAGCACGGTCGCCGCATGGCGCAAGAACAGCGCACGCACCTCCGCACAGGCGCTGCGCAAGGCGACGCCGCCGAACTGGATCGACTGGCTGCCGGCCGTAAACCCTTCGTTCGGCGTGAGATCGGTGTCGCCGGATTGGATGGCAATCCGCGCCACGGCGACGTCGAGCTCCTCGGCGGCGAGCTGCATCATCGCGGTCAGCACGCCCTGGCCGATCTCGACCTTGCCGGTCGAGATCGTGACCTTGCCGGGCGCCGGGAACGACACCCAGCGGCCGAGGTTCGGGTTCTCGGCCAAGCCCGGCGGCAGGACGGCAGACGTCATCGGCGGCCGAGCTCGCGCAAGCGCGCCGCCGCCTTCGCGACGGCACGCAAGATCCGATTGTGCGCCCCGCATCGGCAGATGTTGCCGTCGAGCGCGTGCGCGATCTCGGCGCGCGACGGCGACGGGTTGCGATCGAGCAGGGCTTTCGCCGTGATCAGGATTCCCGACAGGCAATAACCGCACTGACCGGCCTGCTCGTCGAGGAAGGCCTGCTGCAGCGGATGCGGCCGGGCCGGCGTGCCCAAGCCTTCGACGGTCGTGACCGCCTTGCCGGCGACGCTTTCGATCGGCCGCGTGCACGATTTCTCGGGCGCGCCGTCGATCAGCACCAGGCAGCAGCCGCACTGCTCGAACCCGCAGCCGAACCGCGTCCCCAACAGGCCCAGGTCGTTGCGCAGCACGTCGAGCAGCGGCGTCTCACCGGATGCGGTGACGCTGACCGGGCGCCCGTTCACGGAAAGATCGACTTGGGGCATCGGCGGCTCTCGTCAACGGACCGCGTCGGTCACCCGGTGGGCTGCGCGATTTCGTCGAGCCCCCTTTGCTTCGCCTCCGGGCCGAGCTGCGTGACCGCGACGGCCGCGATCACCAGCACGATGGCGATGCACACGAACACGGCCGTCAATCCCCAGCCTTTCTGGATCCACAGGATCGCCGGGATGATGAAGGCGGTGGCGATCCGGCCGACGCCGGCAGCCCAGCCGAAACCCGATGCGCGCGCGTTGGTGGGAAACACCTCCGACGCGAAGATCTGCATGGAATTTCCGGCGACCTGGATGAAGAAGATCATGATGAAGCCGGCGATCAGCAGCTGGGTGTCGGTTCCCGCATTCGCGAACACGACGGCCATCAGGCCCGCGGCCACGAAGGCGCACTGCGAGGTGATCTTGCGGCCGAACTTGTCGAGCGCGTACATCATGAACAGGCTCGCGCACGGCACCGCCAAGGTCATGCCGAAGGTGTAGGTCAGCGACTTCGTGATCGTGAAGCCCTTCTCGCCCATCAGGCTGGGCAGCCAGGTGCCGAGGCCGATCGCGACGCCGAAGAACGCCGAGAAGCAGATCATGCCGGCGACCACGCGGACCGGGAACTGGCGGAAGACGACGCCGAACGGATCGCTCTTGGTGTCGCTCGCGGCGTCCGTGGTCAGTTGCTCCTTCGGCCCCTGGATGCCCAGGCGTCCCAGAACATCGAGCGCGTCCTTGCCCTTGCCGTGCGTCGCCAGGAAGCGCGGCGATTCCGGCAAGGTGAACCGGAACAGCCAGACGATCAGCGCGCCGATGCCGATGACGATCCAGACCCCGCGCCAGCCGATCGTGTCGCGGAACGTCAGCGTGAACAGCGAGGCAATCGGCCACACGCAAGCCCCGCCGATGAAATGCACGATCGCAAGGATGCGGCCGCGGATGCGCTTGGGCGAGTATTCGCCGGCATAGGCGAAGGCGAGCGGCTGCTCGGCGCCGAGCCCGATGCCGGCAATGAAACGCGCCGCCGCGAGCCATAGGATGCTCGGCGCGAACGCGCCCAGGATGGTGAACGTACCGAACAGCAGGAGGTTGAACTGGTAGACCGTCTTGCGGCCCCACCGATCGCTGAATTCGCCCTGGCCCGCGGCCCCGAAGAACATTCCCGCGACGGTCGCGCTGCCGACCAGGCCGGCTTCCACCCCGGTCGCGAACTTCGACTGGACCATGTCCGGGATCAGCGATCCCAGGACGATCAGGTCGATGACATCGAAGAAGTACCCCGCGGCGATGAGCGCGATGACCTTGACGTGCAGCGGCGAGATTTTGGCCTCGTCCAACGACGTGCCGACGAAACTCTCGATTGTCTGAGCCACGCTTCTCCTCCCCCCGCGGTCATTATTATTGGGCGTGATGATGGCTGATGGTCGGAGCCTTGAACAGGTCGTTTTCAAATGGCGCGCGGCAGCAGCTCCAATACCGCCGGCGCATAGGCCTGCCGCGCATCGGCGTAGATCGGCGTCACGGCCGCCGCGAAGGCCGCCTGCTGATCCGCGGTGAGTGCGGTGATCTCGCAGCCCTGATCCACGATCGCGGTCCGGGCCTCCGCGTCCTCGATCACGCCGAGGCCGCGTTGAAACTGCACCGCCGCCGTCACCGCCTCGCGCATGGCCTGCTGCAGGCGCTCGGGCCATCCGTCGAATGACGTTCGATGGAGAAATATCGGCCGCGAAATATAGAAATGGTTGGTGACCGTGTGAAACCGGTGAAACTTGTGGACGCCATACGTCACCGTGTTGGCGAAAGGGTTCTCTTGCGCATCGATGGTGCCGGCCTTGATGCCGGCGATCGCCTCGGTAAGGTCCATACGCAGCGGGACGGCGCCGAAAAGCTCGAAGGTCTTCGCCTGCACCTTGCTCGGCAATACGCGGATGCGCATGCCGGCCAGGTCGGCCGGCAGGCGAACCGTGCGCAGGCGGTTCGAGATGTGGCGAAATCCGTTCTCGAACCATCCGAGGATGCGATAGTTGACGTGGTCCTCGATCGTGCGCGCGAGGCGTTTTCCCAGCGCGCCGTCCATCGCGGCCCGCGCCTCGTCGTTGGTGTTGAACAGAAAGGGGAAATCGACAAGTCCCAATTCGGGGACACGGTCGGTGAGATAGCTGCTCGACTGGTAGCCAAGCGTCAGCAGCCCGTGCTCGACCAGCCATAGGATGTCCTCGGCGCGGTACCCGAGGTCCATGATATTCCACACATACTTGATATCGACCTGGTCGCCGAACTGGGCGGCCAGCCGATCGCCGATCAGCTTCAGCCCGCGGCTGAAGCAGGTGGTGGCAGGGCCGTAGCCCCCCATGCGAATTTGAATCGGACGGCTCATGTCATCGATCCCGTGGGACCTCGTGACCGCGGCGTCGAGAATCCGACGATCGGGCACGCGCCGGACCGCGATTCCGTATCCCAACCCGAACGGCACCGTCCAGCGTCTCGGCATCCCTCGCCAAATCGGCGCGCCGGGCCTACTCTCTCGGCTTCCGTCTGCGACCGTCGGGAGGCCTGCCATGACCGTTGCGCCGTCACTGCGACCGCTCGGCAACGCTTTGGGCACCGAGGCCGTCGGCGTCGATCTCGCGCGCGACGTCGACGATGCAACGATCGCCTGGATCGAGCGCGCCTTCGCCGAGCATCCCGTGCTGGTGTTTCGCGATCAGCAGCTCGACGCCGCCGCGCTGGCCGCGTTCGGGGCGCGCTTCGGCCGGCCGCAGCCGCACATCCTCGAGCAGTACCGACATCCCGACGAGCCGATGGTCTCGTACATCACCAACGTCGCCAAGGACGGCGGTATCGACCGTTTCGGGGTCAAACGCGCCTCGAGCTGGCACACCGACGAGACCTACGAGGAGGCGCTGCCGCGGCTCGCGATCCTCCACGCGGTCGAAATGCCGGCGACCAAGGGCGGCACGATCTTCGCCGACATGCGCGCGGCCTACGACGCCCTGCCGGCGGCGACCAAGCAGCGCCTCGACGGTCTGATCGCCTTGCACGGCCACACCAACGGGCCCGACGCCGTCAAGCTCTACGGCGCGGCCTATGTGCGCAAGAGCGAAACGGCGCGACCGGTACGGCGCCATCCGGCGGTGCGACGCCATCCGGTGACCGGGCGCGCCGTGCTGTTCGTCAACCCGACTCATACCCACGGCTTCGCCGGCATGGACGAGGCCGCCGGCCTTCGCCTGATCGAGGAGCTGCGCGATCACGCGACCCAGGAGCAATTCACCTACTACCATTCCTGGCGGGTCGGCGACGTCTTGATGTGGGACGAAGTCGCGACCATGCACCGCAGCGCCGGCGACGCGCGCGCCGATGAACGCCGCATCATGTTGCGCACCATCGTGCACCCGAACTAGCCCGGGCCGACGCCCCCACCCCGCCCTCCCCCCATGCTGCGCACGGGGGAAGGGTCGATGATAGGCTGGGGCGGCAATCGGGGTGGCGTGGCATGGATATCGTTCTGGAAGAATCGATCAGCCTCCTGGTGCGCTGGCTGCACATCGTCGCCGGCGTGTGCTGGATCGGCTCGTCGTTCTATTTCGTTGCGCTCGACCTCTCCTTGAAGCGGCGCGACGGCTTGCCCGAGGGTGCCGGCGGCGAGGCCTGGCAGGTCCACGGCGGCGGCTTCTACAACATGGTCAAGTTCCTGGTCGCGCCGGCGCGCATGCCCGACGAGCTCGCCTGGTTCAAGTGGGAGGCCTACACCACCCTGCTGTCGGGCCTCGCGCTCCTCGTGATCGTCTACTACCTCAACGCCGAGCTGTTCCTGATCGACCGCGCAGTGCTCGATCTCGCGCCGTGGCAGGCGATCGCGCTGTCGGTCGCCGGCATCGCGATCGGCTGGCACGTCTACGATTCACTGTGCAAGTCGCCGCTGGGCCGCCACGACTGGGCGCTCGGCGTGATCGGCTACGTCCTGCTGGTCGCCGCGACCTACGGCTACACCCGGCTCTATGGCGGCCGCGGCGCCTTCATCCAGATGGGCTCGATCATCGGTTCCGTCATGGTGCTGAGCGTGTTCGCGACCATCATCCCGAACCAGCGCCAGGTGGTCGCCGATCTGCTCGCCGGCCGCCAACCCGATCCGGCGCTCGGCCAAGCCGGCAAGACACGCTCGGTGCACAACAACTACCTGACCCTGCCGGTCATCTTCCTGATGTTCTCGAACCACTACCCGCTGGTGTTCGGCACGCGCTACAACTGGCTGATCTTCGCGATCGTGCTGGCGATCGGCCCGGTGATCCGCCACTTCTTCAATTCGCGCCACGCCGGCAGGCCGTCGCCGTGGTGGACCTGGAGCGTCGCCGCCGCCGGCATCCTGGCGATCGTGCTCTTGTCACGCGCGGGCCCGGCCAATGTCGAGCACGCCGCCGCATTGCCGCGCCCGAGCTTCGACGACGTCACCCAGATCGTGACCAGCCGTTGCGCGATGTGCCACACGACCGAGCCGGCCTATCCCGGCTTCGCGATGGCGCCCAAGGCGGTGCTGCTCGACGAGCCGGCGCGGATCTACGCGCGCCATCGCCAGATCGCCCTGCAGGCGGCCTATTCCTCGGCGATGCCCCCCGGTAATGTCAGCGCGATGACCGACCAGGAGCGCGCCACCATCGCGGCCTGGATCGCCGACGGCGCCAAACCTTTCTGACTGATTTTCGCCACTGAGGCACGGAGGCCACAGAGTTCTTACCGTCCTCTTCCGCCGGGCCGCAGGCCCGGCAGCCCCTTTAGGGGATGTGGGGATGAAGTGGGGATGGAGGGGAGAAACCTCGGCGACAACCCACAAGCGGTTGGAGTGGATGACTGCGCTTCGCGCGCCACCCCTCCATCCCCACTTCATCCCCACATCCCCTAAAAGGGGCGCTCGGCCCATAGTCCGGCGCGACAGGACGGTAAGAACTCTGTGGCCTCCGTGCCTCTGTGGTGAATCTTGAGGGAGGACCCGATGGATTATCGCGAGGTCAGCGAGATCCGCGACGGCATGCGGATCGACTGGGACGTGCCGATCACGCTCGACGACGGGCTGGTCGTGCGCGCCGACGTCTATCGCCCGGTTGCCGACGGCCGCTATCCCGTGATCCTGAGCTACGGCCCCTACGGCAAGTGGCTGCAGTTCGAGGACGGCTACCAAACCGCGTGGCGGCGCATGGCCGAGATTCATCCCGACGTCGTCGCCGGCTCGACCAACAAGTATCAGAACTGGGAGGTCGTCGATCCCGAGAAGTGGGTGCCCGACGGCTATGTCTGCGTGCGCGTCGATTCACGCGGCTGCGGTCGTTCGCCCGGTTACGTGGAGCTGTGGTCGCCGCGCGAGGCCAAGGATTTCGCGATCTGCATCGAGTGGGCGGGCGAGCAGCCGTGGTCGAACGGCAAGGTCGGGCTCAACGGCATCTCGTACTACGCCATGAATCAGTGGCAGGTCGCGTGCCTCAAGCCCAAGCACCTCGCCGCCATGTGCATCTGGGAGGGCGCCGCGGACTTCTATCGCGACGTCAGCCACCACGGCGGCATCCTGTGCACCTTTCTGCAGAACTGGTACGACATGCAGGTCAAGACCGTGCAGCACGGCGTCGGCACCAAGGGCTACCGCAGCCGCATGAATGGCGACTGGGTCGCCGGCCCGCCGACCCTGACGGCCGAGGAGCTCGGCGCCAACCGCTTCGATTTCGGCAAGCTCGCGTTCGAGCACGCGCTCGACGACGAGTTCTGGCAGGCCATGAGCCCCGACTGGTCGAAGGTCGCGACCCCGCTGTTCTCGTCGGCCAACTGGGGCGGCCAGGGCCTGCACCCGCGCGGCAACTTCGAGGGCTACACCCAGTCGGCGTCGAAGCAGAAGTGGCTCGAGGCCCACGGCATCGAGCACTGGACGCATTTCTACACCGACTACGGCCGCACCCTGCAGACGCGCTTCTTCGACCATTTCCTCAAGGGCGAGAAGAACGGTTGGGACCGCGGGCCGCGCGTGCGCCTGCAGGTGCGCCACGTCGACACGTTCATCGAGCGACACGAGGACGACTGGCCGATCCCGCGCACCGAATGGACCAAGTTCCATCTGCAGCCGTCGGGGCACGGCTTGGCGACCGAGAAGCCGCGCTCGAGCGGCAAGGTCACGTTCCAGGCGCTCGGCGACGGCGTCACGTTCGTGAGCGAGCCGTTGATCTGGGAGACCGAGATCACCGGCCCGATCGCCGCGCGGTTGCACGTGTCATCGTCGACCGCGGACGCCGACCTGTTCCTGGTGCTGCGCGTGTTCACGCCCGACTTCAAGGAGATCGTGTTCCAGGGCGCGCTCGATCCGCACACGCCGATCGCCCAGGGCTGGCTGCGCGCCTCGCACCGCAAGCTCGACGACAAGCTCTCGCTGCCGCACCGGCCCTATCACCGCCACGACCGCAAGCAGCCCTTGAAGCCCGGCCAGGTCTACCCGCTCGACGTCGAGATCTGGCCGAGCTCGATCGTGGTGCCGGCCGGCTATCGCATCGGCTTGAGCGTGCGCGGCCGCGACTACGTCTATCCGGGCGGCAGCGGCGGTCGGCTGTCCAACATGAAGAACGAGTTCACCGGCTGCGGTCCGTTCCTGCACGACGACGCGCGCGACCGGCCGCTGGCGGTCTATGCCGGCACCACGACCATCCACTTCGACGCCGACCACGACAACTTCGTGCTGCTGCCGATCATCCCTCGCTGAGACACGCTCACGCCGGCAGCGTGGCGGGCTGGGCGGCGGGGTGCCAGCCGTGCGCGACGAGGCTGGGGCCGAGATAGACCGGCCGACCGGCCGCGACCGTGGCGGCGACCACCGGCAGCGCCGGATCGCGGTCGTCGACCAGCACGAGGTCGGCGCGGCGGCCGGCCGCGATGACGCCGCGATCACCAAGCCCGACCGCGGCGGCGGCGTTGGCCGACACGAGATCCCACGCCGCCTTGAGGCCGACGCCGCCGGCGCGCACCAGGGCGAACGCGGCGTGCAGCGGCGCCGGGTAGTAATAGTCCGAGGTCAGCACCGAGCACAGGCCGTCGCGCACCGCCTGGGCGGCATCGAGCCGTCCGGCGTGGCTGCCGCCACGGATCACGTTGGGCGCGCCGAGCACGACCGTGTCGCCGACCGACAGCGCGGCGCGCGCGATTTCGGCGCCGTAGGGGAACTCGCTGATGCGGCAACCGAGTGCGCGGAAGCGCATGCGGGTCGCGACCGAATCGTCGTCGTGCGAGGCCATCGGCAGGTTGCGGCGCTGCGCCGCCGCGGCCAGCCGCGCGCTCGCTGCCGGCACCGCGTCGGCGCGCGCGCACACCCGGTGGAACAAGGCGGCGAACGCGGCTTCGTCGAGCCCGGTGCGCGCGCAATAGCTCGCCACCTTGCCCTGGGCGACGTGGCGCCCGATATCGCCGGTATGCTCGTTGAACGCCAGCAGGTCGACCAGGCCGCGCTCGATCCAGGCCTCGACCTCGGCGGCGGCGTCGACGTTGAACTGCTCGAAGCGCAGATGGACGCGGGTGTCGCAGGCGAGATGCGGGCGTACCGCGGCGAGCGCCTCGAGAAAGGCGCGGCCGGCGTCGACCCCGCGCAGGCCCGGTTCCCACGACACCGTGACGCCGTGATAGGCGGTCGTGATGCCGTTGGCGAGCAACTGGCGGTCGCTGTCGAGCAGGCCGATGTTCGGCGCGACGTGGACCCGCGGGCGCGGCATCAGCTGGCGCTCGAAGGCGTCGCCGTGCAGATCGATGATGCCGGGCAGCAGCAGCAGGCCGCCGCCGTCGAGCCGCGGCGCGCCGTCGCCGCCGAGCCGCGGCGCGATCTCGACGATGCGGCCGTCGGCGAGGCGCAGCTCGACGCGCGCGATCGCACCGTCGGGCAGCAGCGCGCGCAGATTGATCAGGATCAAGGCCATGGGCGGGCGAAGGGTGTCGGTTGCCGAAGCCGGGCAGGCTATCCGAGCGTTATGACCGGTATATGACGGGACGGCGCTCAGCATAGTGTGGCACAGTTGCGCCGTTCAACCGTCGGTATGTAGGAGATCCACCGTGGCCGACGACGAAGTCCAGATCACCCTGCCGCTGGGTTATAGCTACCTGGCGTCGCTTCGCTCGCAGCGCCACGTCACCCGCATCAAGGCGCTTGCCGGGGTGAGCCGGGTGGCGCGCGCGCTGCACGAGTACCAGAAGGTGGAGCCGGTCGAGGACGCACCGCGGGTGCCGGTACCGGTGCGGGCGCCGGTCGCCGAGTCGCACGAGCTCCTGACGCCGCAGACCGCCGCGACCTTGAGCCAGCTGCACGCGGTCGAGGGCGAGCTCATGGTCCTCGCCATGATCGAGGCGGCCAAGGCCGACGGCACGATCGATCCCGAAGAACGCCGGCGCATCCTGACCTGCCTCAGGGATGCCGACGCCCCGGAGTCCGATCGGCGCGAGCTCCTCGCGGCGATGGACGGGCCGCCCGACATGGAGGGGATGGCGTCGCGCGTCACCAACCCGGAGCTCGCGGTCGAGGTCTATGCCGCGTCGCTGCTCGCGATCAAGGACGACAAGCCGAGCGAGCAGCGCTATCTCGCCAAGCTCGCGCGGCGCCTGAAGCTGCCGCCCGAGATCGTCACCGACATGCACGCGCGCTTCGGCGACCCCGCGCCCCTGCCGCCGGAGGGCTGAGGCCTCACGCCACCGGATCGATCGGGGTCTTGAGGCCGCACTGCGCCTCGATCGCCTCGGCGGCGTCGAGGCAGAGGTCCTCGCGATAGCGCGCGCCGATCACTTGGACGCCGAGCGGCACGCCGCCGGCCAGCCCGGTCGGCACGGCGACCGCCGGCAAGCCCAGCAGGTTGACGGCGATCAGCAGGCGCTGGGCGCGCCGCAGCGCGCCGGCGTCGGCGTTGGCGTCGGTGTCGAAGCCGACCGCGAACGGCGGCACGGTCGAGACCGGCCCGACGACCAGCGGATAGCGCTCGAGAAACCCCAGCCAGTCGCGCACGTGCCTGGCGCGCTGGGCCAGGCCCTTGATGTAGCTCGTCAGGTCGAGCTCGGGCGTATCGGCGAGCACGACATCGAGCGCGCGGTTGATGTCCTTGCCGCCGAGCTTGCGGATGGTCGGCGCCATGACGTGGCGCGTCTCGGCCCACACCAGCCGCCACCACAGCTCGGCGATCGCGTCGACCGCCGGCGGGTCGACCGCCTCGACCGCGTAGCCGGCGCCCGCCAGCGCCGCGCCGGCACGCCGCACCGCGTCGGCCACCGCCGGATCGACGCCCTGCTTCGCCGGATCGACGGTCAGCGCGACGCGAATCGGCCGTGCCGGTTCGGGACCATTGAGCGCCGCCGGCACCCACCAGGGATCGCGCGGATCGCGCGCCGCCATCGCGGCCAAGCCGAGCCGGACGTCGCGCACGCGCCGCGCCAGCGGGCCCTGCACCGACATGATCTGCCCGGTGATCGGCCGCTCCTCGGTCGCCGTGCCGTTGAACGCCGGCACGCGCCCCAGGGTGGGCCGGATGCCGGCGACGCCGCAGCAATAGGCGGGGTAGCGGATCGAGCCGCAATAGTCGTTGCCGTGGGCCAGCGGCGCGATGCCGAGCGCCAGCGAGGACGCCGCGC
>JACQAI010000256.1 GCA_016195115.1 Pseudomonadota bacterium | reverse complement strand
CGCGCGCCAACCAGCGCGCCGGCGAGGAGCATCACAGCCGCGAGCAGAAACGGTGCGCCAGGCAGCTCCCAGGGGTGTGCCGGCGCGATCGCATAGGCGAACGTTAGGGTGAACAGCCCGGGGCCAATCAGGCCGGCTACGCCCTGCAGGCTGCTTTGCGCGCCCTGCAGCTGGCCCTGCTCGCTCGGACTGACGCGTTGCGACATCAGCGCTTGCACGGACGGCCCGGTGAGGCCCCACAGTGCCATAACGGGTACGCCGATCGCGAACAGCGCGCCCGTCGGCGCGAGCCCATAGATCGCGAAGCCCGCAGCACCACAGCCGAGCCCGAGCAACATGGTGCGGCGCTCGCCGAAGCGTGCGACCAGCGGGCGCACCAGGCCGCCCTGGACGACCGCGGAGCATACGCCGACACCGGCCAGCGTCAGACCGACGGCACGCTCGTCCCAGTCGTAGCGATGGCCGGCGTAGAGCACGAACACGGCGGGTAACACGACATGCGCGAGGTTCTGCAGGAAATTGACGCTGGACAGGCCGAGCAGCCGCGGATAGCTGCGCAGCAGCACGAGCGAGCCGATCGGGTTGGCGCGCCGCCACGACCAACCGGCGCGATTCCCGGCAGGCAGAGACTCCGGCAGGATCAGGACGCCGTAGAGGAAATTCGCCAGGCTCAGCCCGGCGGCGACCCAGAACGGCAAACGCAGATCGAGGCTGCCCAGCAGGCCGCCGAGGGCTGGCCCGATCACGAAGCCGACCCCGAACGCGGTGCCGACCAGGCCGAAGCCGGCGGCGCGCTTGTCGGGCGACGTGACGTCGGCGATGTAGGCGAATGACGTGCTGATGCTCGCCGCCGTGATGCCCGAGATCACCCGGCCGACGAACAGCCAGGTCAGGTTCGGCGCCAGCGCCATCACGATGTAGTCGAGCCCGAGCCCGAGATTCGACAGGAGGATCACGGGCCGCCGGCCGAAGCGGTCGGACAGCGCGCCCTGCACCGGCGCGAATACGAACTGCATCAGCGCCCAGGCGGTGCCGAACAAGCCGAAGATCTCGGCCGCCGACGCCACGTCGCCGGCTTGGAACACGACGACCAGCTTGGGCAGTACCGGGATGATCAGACCGATCGCCAGCATGTCGAGCAGAACCGTGACGAAGATGAAGGCGAGCGCAGCGCGGCGCGGCGCGGCAAACGTCTTCGGCTCGGTCATCGACGGTGCGGTCCGGTCTCGATCAGCGTGGCGGCACGGCGCTCGGCCGCGCACTACCGGGCGCCGCCCGCTGCGGCGCGAGCTCAAGTCGGCGATCGCCTGCTTCGAGGAAGAGGCGATCAGACTCGATCCGCTGCACGGTCCATTCGCCGATCCGCTCGCCGGGGCCAACCCGCGCGGTCCGGCCGTCGCTCAGCTTGACGATCGCGCGCCGCTCGGCGCCGATCGCAACCACGCCCTCGAGGCGCATGCCGAATGCGATGCTCGGTTGGACGGCCGCGGCGGGGCGGCGGTCGGGCGCGAACAGCGGACGCTCGGCGGTCTCGCGGAAGTGCTCGAGCGGCGGCAGCCCCGGCAGCGTGCGCAGCGCCGCCAGCGCGGCCTCGGACGGCCGATCGGGCACGTAGAGCGTCCAGCGCAGCCAAGGCCACAATGCCAGGCCGATCAGCACGACGATCGCGGCGTTGAGCAGGACGCCGGTGCGGCGCGGCGCGAACGCGGCGATCATGAGCCGGTCATCCGGAAACCGACGACGTCGAGCTGCAGGTCGAGCGGCGGCGCGGCCGCGGCGGACGGACCGCGCTGGGCGCGCGATTGGATGCGCAGATTGTCGACCGACAGCGCCGGCGTGGCGCTCTCGACGGCATGAACAAATCGGTTGAGCGCCGCCATGTCGCCGGTGCCCCGCAACCGAACGCCGAGCCGCGCGACCACTTGAGTCTCGGACCGCGGCAGCACCTGGATGCCCTGGACCTCGAGGCCGTTGCCGCTGGCGATGCGCTTCAGCCGGTCTTGCAGATCGGCCAGCGCCTGGGCATCCGAGCCGTCGGGCAGCAGCAACGCGGCGGGCTCCGGTGACGGCACGGGCGCCTCCGGCGTGGCGGCGAGCGCGGCCATGCGCGCGAAGATCGCGGCTTGGGCGGTGACCCGATCGTTGAGACCTTCGAGGTAGGTGAGATACGGCGCAACCAGCCCGGCGTGGAGCCAGGCGGCCAGCACCGCCAGCACCGCCAGCGCCGCGGCCCGTGACGGCCAGCGTCCGAGCGCGCCGAGGACCGTCACGGTGCGGGCTCCGCGAGCCGCATGTCGAACTGAAAGTGCTCGCGCGCGCTCTGCGGATCGCGCGTGATCGGCGCGCGATAGCCGACCTGG
The DNA here is from genome assembly GCA_016195115.1 of Pseudomonadota bacterium. GTDB lineage: Bacteria > Pseudomonadota > Alphaproteobacteria > Elsterales > Elsteraceae > JACQAI01. The sequence goes on along the minus strand of JACQAI010000256.1, from coordinate 10,781 downwards.
GCGAACGGCCCGGCGAGCTCGAGCGGCCGCACCAGCGCGGCGGCGGCCGGGGCATAGCCCTCGATGACGAGGTCGCGTCCGGTGAGCTGCAGCGAGGTCAACCAGCTGCCGTCGGGCAAGGCGTGGGTCAAGGCACCGAGCAACTCGACGGTTGCCGGCGCCGCCCGCTTGATGGCCACGACGGCATCAAGGGCGGTGCGCTGGCGCAGGTCGCGTTCCTGCTCGGTCAGGCGACGCTCGACGGTCGGCCGCAGCGCGCCGATGTCGCGCGCGATGCCGGCCAGGCGCAGGTGGGCGACCGCGATCGGCGCCAGCAGTGCTGCGACTAGGGCGCCGGCCGCCACGCCGACGCGAATGCGATTGCCGAGCGTCCAGATCACGGCCGGGCGCGTCTCGGTCGGCATCAAGGAGGCGCGCGGGCGGTCGCGCGGCGGCGTGTCGACCGCGGTGACGGTGGTGGTCGACAGGCCGACCGCGGCGAGCCGGCGCAACGTCGTGTCGATCAGCTCGCGCGGCGCGACGCGCAGCTCGACCTCGATCGTGCCGGCGGCGGTCGCGCGGCCGAGCAACCGATGCCGATAGTAGGCGCGCTCCGCGGTAAACGGCGTATGGCGCGCGATCTCGAACTCGAGAATCGACGGCAGGTCGCGCGCCGCCGCGACCGGCAGCCGGATCGCCCGGGTCAGCACCGCGGTCGCCGGCAGCAGCACGGCGATCGCCTCCGGCTTGCCGTGGCCGAGTAGGCGCCGCAAGGTGCGGCGCACCGCCTCGTCATCGAGGCGCTCGGCGTCGACCGTACCGAGCACCGCACGGCCCGAGCGGGTCTCGCGCACCAGGCTCCAGCCGCCGCGGGCACCGAGCTCGACGACCAGCGCTGACGATGCGGCGATGCGCAGGGTCGCCGCCACGTCGGCGCCGAGCGCCGTCAGCTCGTCGAGCCACCAGCGCAATGCGTTGGCGACCGGGGTCGAGCCGAGGGGATCGTTGACCGTGCCGGGATCGACGGCGGGCATCGGCGCCGAGCCTAGTCAAGCCGTCGGCGCGGCACAACCGGGCTCACCCGGCGGGCTCGCGCCAAGCCAGCACGGCGAACGGCTGCTCCGGGCGATGGGTCAGGCGCACCACCATCTCGGCACGGTGGCGGCCGCCGCCCGCGGTGGTGGCGTGCGCCGAGACCGCGAAGGTACGGCCGGTCGTGACGGCGAAGTAACGGCGGTCACGCAGCTCGCCCAGCCCCTCGGCGAGCGTGCGCCGCCCGATCCAGGAGTCGACGAGGCCGGTCGACAGGGTCGGCACGGCCAGCAGCACGTCGCGCGGTGCCACCCGCGGATCGATCGCCGAGGAACCGGAAAACACCGTGACAAGCGGCGCCAGACGCCGGTACAGCACGTCGCTGACGCCGAGCAGCCGGCGCGCCTCCTCGACCGCGACCAGCAGGCCCGGCTCGACCGCCGGCGGTGCGCGGTCGCCGTCGAGGCATTGCGGATCGTAGTAGCCGCGGCGCGCCACGATGCGGCAGGCGGTCGGCAGTGCCGCGTCGGGGCCAAGCCCGGCGCCGCGCAGCACCCCGGCGATCAGCTCGAACGATGCCGCGTTGAGATCGATCTTGCCTTCCTCGTCCTGGATCGCGAGCACGACCGTCGCCGTGCCGTCCTGCCAGGACATCGGCGTGCCGTCGAACAGATGCGTGCCGCGCGGATAGGCCAGCAGGCGGTGCAACGCGAGCTGGATGCCGGCCTCGGCGGCGTGACGTGCCCGCGCGTTCTCGAGCGCGTTGCGGCCGATCAGGCTCTCGCTGCGCGAGGTTGCACCGATTGCGATGATCGCCGCCGCGATCAGGGCGACGCCCCACAGCACGACGATCAGCGCGGCGCCGCGCTCGCGTGGGCGCTCGGCCCTCACGAGCCGGCTCCCGCGGTCCAGATCCGCACCACCTCGTCGGGCCAGGCGTAGCTGCCGTCGCTCGTCAGGGTCAGCGCGATGCGCACCAGCTCGGGCGGCGAGCGGTAACCCTCCCAGTGGTCGCGCCAAGCCGGCGGTTCGGTCGCGGTCGGTGCGCCGAAATACGCCAGGCGGAACGACGCGACGCCGCGCGCCAGCACGACGCGCTCGAACCCGAACCACAGGCCGGGTGCCTGAGGCCGGCGCATCAGCACCAGGTTGCTGCCCTCGCGCGCTTCCTCGAGCATCAGCCACACGCGGGTATAGCCGGCACCGGCGCCGGCGCCGAGCGACAGGAAGCTCATCACCGCGGGTTGGCCGACGAAGGTCGCCGCCGCGGCGCGCCCCTCGGTGGCCGGATAGGTTGCGGCGATCTCGCGGCGCAACGTGAAGGCCAGGCTGCGCCGCGCCTCGATGCGCGCCACCTGGTCGTCGAGCCGCGTCATCGACTTGACGCCGAGCCCGATGCCCGAAAATAGCAGCGCCAGCAGTGCCGCGACCAGCGCCAGCGCGACCAGCAGCTCGATCAGGGTGAAGCCGCGCTCGGCCCGCCGAGTCATGGCCGGTGCGGCGTCTCGAGGCGCAGGCTGTCGAGACTGAGGCTGCGCGATGCGCCGCCCTGAAGCCATGACACCGTGACGCGTACGCGATAGAGCCTGGGCACGCCCGGGGTATCGCCCGACGGACTGTCGAAGCTGTCGTCGTGGAAATCCTCGACCGCGACGCGCCAGCGCATGCCGCTCTTTTCCTCGCCGGTGATGGTGCCGAGGCTCAGCGGTTCGGTGATGCCGACGGCGGCAAGTTTGGCTTCCGCGACCGCCAGCGGCGGCTCGAGCGCGGCGCTGCGCGAGGCGCTGGCGAGCCCGGTCCGCACGCTGTCGGTCAGCACCGCGAGCGCCAGCCCGAGCAGCGCCAAGGCGACCACGACCTCGATCAGCGAGAAACCGGCCTCGCCGTCTCGGCGGATGACAGACGGCAGACGACGGACGACAGAAAGGTCGCGTCCGCTCTTCTGTCCTCCGTCGTCTTTCCCCTGTCTTCTGTTAGCGCGCAATCGCCACCTGCCCGGCGATGCCGTCGATTTCGAGGCTGCGCTCGTCGCGCCGGCCGCGGATCGTCAAGCGGCCGCCCGACGTGCCGCCAGTCGCGAAGAACATGATGCGCGCCGCCGGCTCGACCCGGAGCTCGCGGCGGGCGAAGCCGTCGGAGCGGAAGTCGTGAGGCTGTCCGTCGAGCGCGTAGCCGCGACCGCCGTCGTCGACCGCGAACAGCAGGTCGCGGTTGACCGTGATGGCGGTGCTGCGGGCCGCGCGCAGCACCGCGCGCAGCTCGACCGCGGCGGTGCGCAGCGTAACCGTCTCGCTGCTGCCCGCGAGGTGCGGCATCAGCACGGTGAGGCTGAGGCCGAGGATCGCGAGCACAACCAGGAGCTCGATCAGGGTGAAGCCGGCGGTGCGGCGGCGACGCATCAACGGCCGCTAATCGGCCGGCCGTCGGCCGCGCTGCCGGTCTCGCCCAGCGAGTACAGGTCGTAGGCGCGGCCGTCGCCACCCGGGCTGCGATATTGATAGGGCCGGCCCCACGGATCGCCCGGCAGGCTGGTGCCCTTGAGATAGGGCCCGCGCCATTGCGCGCCGCTCGCCGGCCGGGCGACCAGCGCCGCCAGACCTTCCTGGGTCGTCGGATAGCGTCCGACGTCGAGCCGGAACAGATCGAGCGACGAGCCGAGCTGGTCGATCTGCAGGCGCGCGATGTCAGCCTTGCTGCGGCTGAAAAAATCGATGACACGCGGCCCGACGACGCCGGCGAGCAGCGCCAGGATCGCGAGCACGACCAGAAGCTCGATCAGGGTGAACCCGGCTTCGCGCGGGCGGCGGCGCGCCTCAGGTGCCAAGGTCGTAGACTTCCAGGATGGCGTTGAACACGCCGAGCATCAGGGCGCCGACCAGCAGGCCGAGCAGGATCGTGCTGGCCGGTGTCAGCAGCGCGACGGTGCGGCTGAGCGTGGCGTCGATCTCCTGCTTGAGGATGTCGCTGGCCTTGATGAGGACGTCGGGCAGCCGGTTGGTCTCGTCGCCGATGCGCACCAACTCGACCAGCAGCTCGGGCAGGATGCCGGGCGCCGCCAGCGCCGCCGAGATGCTCTCGCCGCGCTGCACGCGGGCCTCGGCGGCCTGAATCGCGGCGGTGACGGCGCGGTTCGAGGCCGCTGCGCCGGCGATCACCAAAGCCTGCGGAATTGCCACACCCCCCTCGATCAAACTGCCGAACAGCCGGCCGAATCGCTCGGCTTCGATCTTCAGGAGCAACGGGCCGAAAAACGGCAGCCGCAGCACCCGCGCGTCGACCGCGCGGCGGAATCCCGGATCGCGCAGGCGCTGCGCGAACAGCGCCGCCGCGCCGCACAGCACCAGCACGAGCCAGGGCCCCCAAATCTGGATCGCCTGCGACAGGCCGATCAGGAATTGCGTCGCCGGCGGCAGCTCGCGATTGAGGTCGCGCAGCAATGCCTCGAAGCGCGGCACCACGACGGCGAGCAGCAGCACCGCCGAGACCAGCGCCACCGCCATCACGCTCGCCGGGTAGATCAGCGACGACAGGATCGATTGCGCGACCGCGTGCGAGCGCTCGAGCAGTGCGGCGATGCGCGACAGCGCTTCGCCCAGATTGCCCTTGGCCTCGCCGGCCGCGACCATCGGGGCGTAGCTGCGCGGAAAGGCGCGCTGGCGCGCGCACGCGTCGGACAGGCTCTCGCCGCTTAGAACGGCGCGCTCGAGCGCGCCGGCGACATCGGCCACGCGCGGCGAGCCGCGCAGGCCGCGCAGCACCGCGAGCGCGCGATCGATCGGCAGACCGGCGCCGAGCAAGGTCGCGAGCTCGCGGGTCAGCAGCGCGAGCTCGGTCGGGCGCAGCCGTGGTCCGGCCGGCCGTGCCGACGTCTCGGACGCTGCCGCGCGCAGGGCCGCATCCTCGACCGCGATCGGATAGCTGCCGCCGGCCTGCAGGCGGGCGACCGCGGCTTGTTGATCGGCCGCCTCGACCTCGCCCTCGACCACCGCGCCCGATGCCTGCAGGGTGCGATAGCGGAAGCGCGGCATCACGCTGCTCCCGAGCCGGCGCCGGCGACGCGCAGCACCTCGTCGAGCGAGGTCACCCCGGCCAGCACCTTGCGCAAGCCGTCGGTACGCATGTCGACCATGCCGCCGGCCGCAGCAGCGGCGTTGAGCGCGACCGCGTCGTCGCCGCTCAGGACGGCGCGGTGCAGTCGTTCGTCGGGCACCAATAATTCAGCGATCACGGTGCGGCCGTGATGGCCGGTGCCGCCGCACGCGGCGCAGCCGACCGCCCGGTGGAGCGGCGGCACGCCGGCGGGCGCCAGCGCCGCGAGGCCGAGGCGCGCGACCAGCTCGGGCAACGGCGCATAGGGCTCGCGGCACGCCTGACACAAGGTGCGGACCAGACGCTGACCGACCACGCCGCGCAGCACCGAGGTCAGCAGATAGGGCTCGAGCCCCATGTCGATCAGCCGCGTCAGCGTGCTGGGCGCGTCGTTGGTGTGCACCGTCGACAGCACCAGGTGACCGGTCAGGCTGGCCTGCACGGCGATGCGCGCGGTCTCGAGGTCGCGGATCTCGCCGACCAGCAGCACATCGGGATCCTGGCGCAGCAGCGAACGCAGCAGGGTCGCGAAGCTGAGCCCGATCGCCGGCCGGACCTGGATCTGGTTGATGCCGGCGAGCTGATACTCGATGGGATCTTCGGCGGTCAGGATCTTGCGCGCGTCGGTGTTGAGACGCTGCAACGCGGCATAGAGCGTCGAGGTCTTGCCGCTGCCGGTCGGTCCGGTGACCAGGATGATGCCGTTGGGCTGGTCGAGCAACCGGACCAGGCCGTGCTCGAGCGTCGGCGAAAAGCCGAGCTCGGGCAGCACCAGCGGCGCGCGCGCGCGGTCGAGCAGGCGCAGCACCGCGCTCTCGCCGTGCAGGGTCGGCACGATCGAGACCCGGACGTCGATCTCGCGGCCCTCGACGATGGTGCGAAAGCGACCGTCCTGCGGCAGCCGGCGCTCGGCGATGTTGAGGCCGGCCATGATCTTGACGCGGCTCACGATGCTGCCGTGCAACCGCGGCGGCTGACCGTCGAGCGGACGCAGCACGCCGTCGATGCGCACGCGCTGGACCAGGCGGCCTTCGACCGACTCGATATGGATGTCCGAGGCGCGCAGCGCGGCAGCCCGCGCGAGCAGGCCGTTGACGTAGCGGATGACCGGCTCTTCGCTCGCCGACTCGGCGAGCCGCCGCTCATCATCGGGCATCGCGGCGGCCGGCTCGGCGGGCGCCAAGGCGACGTCCGGCGCATCGCCCGCGCCGTAGAGGCGGGCGAGCGCGGCCTCGAGCTCGCTCGGCACCGCGACCCACGGCAGCACCGGCTTGCCGGCAGCCAGGCGCACCGCCTCGAGCGCGGCGCGGTCGGTCGGGTCGGCCATGGCGACCGCAATGCCGTCGGGCCGATCGTGGAACGGCACCAGACGGCTGCGCATCAGGAAGCCGGGCGCGAGCGCATCGCCGAGCAGCGGCTGCGCCGGATAGTCCTCGGGGCGGGCGCGTGGCAGGCCGTGGAAGGCGGCAAGCTGCTCGGCCATGGCGAGCTCGGACACCAGGCCGAGCCTGGTCAGGATCACGGCGTCGCTCTCGCCGCGCGCCGCGCGCAGCGCGCTCACCCGCGCGCGCTCGGCCGCGCCGAGCACGCCGTGGGCGATCAGGAACTCGATGAAATCGGCACCGGCCTCGGCCGGGGTCGGACGCCGCGCCTCGGGCGCGTCCGGCTTCCGCTGCGGCAGCTGCACGGGCATCACCAGAGCATATCGCCGCGGGTCAGGAAGACAATCCAGACCGCCAAGGCCACAAACGGGCCGAACGGCACGGCGCCGTCGCGCTCGAGCCGGCCGCCGAAGAGCCGCGCCGCAAGCACGGCGATGAGCGCGCCCGACGCCGCGAGGCACACCGTGAGGGGCAGGGCCGCGGCGCCGATCCAGGCGCCGGCGGCGCCGAGCAGCTTGGCGTCGCCGAGGCCCATGCCGTCGCGGCCGCGCCAGCGTCGGTAGAGCGTGGCGATGGCGGCCAGCGATCCGAAGCCGGCGACCATGCCGACCGCGGCCTCGCCGAGCGCCGGCCCGACCGGTTCCCAGGCCTCCAGCCAGGCGGCCGCCAGACCGCCGAGCGCCAGCGGGGCGGTCAGGCGGTCGGGCAGCAAGCCGTGGCTGAGGTCGATGCGCGCCAGCGCGAGCAGGGTCCAGCCCAGCAGGGCTGCCACCCACGCCCGGGTGCCGTCGAAAGCCGCAGCCGCGCTGACCCCGATCGCCAGGGCGCCCCCCAGGATCGCCGGCCAGGGCGCGGCGGCGATCATGCGGGGGCCGTCCGTCTCGACCCGCGCGGCGCCGCGTTCGATCGCCCAGGCGGCGGCCGGCGCGGTGGCCAGCAGGCCGAGCCAGATCGCCAGAGGCGCATTGGTTAAAATTGGACGATCCCCGCCGTTGCGCCCGTCCTTGAAGCTCGCCTTGAAGCTCGGTACGGTCTCTCGATAATAGCGTGCACTCAGCTCAAATTCGCTAGCGGGGCGGCATGGGCGGCGGGGATCGGGGAGCAGCGGCGCGGCCGATCGGCGCGTTCGGGGCATTGGTCGTGAGCGTGGCGATCTGGGGCGCGGCGTCGGCGCAGACGCCGCCCCAATTCAGCGACGCCGCCCATCTCGGCGTGACGACCTGCGCCGGCAGCACCTGCCATGGCGCGCTCGAGCCGTTCCGCAACTCCAACGTCGCCCAGAACGAGTACGTGCTCTGGCAACAGAAGGACAAGCACTCCAAGGCCTACAAGGTGCTATTCGAAGAGCGCTCGGTCCGGATCGCGCGCAACCTCGGCCTGCCCAATGCCCATACCGCCGAGATCTGCCTCAATTGCCATGCCGACAACACCACGCATCGCGGCCGCCAGTTCCAGCTCTCGGACGGCGTCGCCTGCGAGGCCTGCCACGGCGGCTCGTCGGGTTGGCTGGGCGTGCACATCTCGGGCGCCAGCCACCAGGACAACCTGGCCGCCGGGCTCTATCCGACCGACCAGCCGGTTGCCCGCGCGAAGCTGTGCCTGTCCTGCCACATCGGCAACCAGGCCAACAAGTTCGTCACCCACCGGATCATGGGCGCCGGCCATCCGCGCATGAGCTTCGAGCTCGACACCTTCACGGCGATCCAGCCGGCGCACTATGTCGTCGACAAGGACTACGTCGAGCGCAAAGGCGCGCCCAACGGCGTGCAAACCTGGGCGGTCGGCCAGGCGATGGCGCTCGCCGAGACCATGGCGGCGTTCCTCGACGCGCGGCGCAATCCCGACGGCTTCTTCCCCGAGCTGGTGTTCTACGACTGCCACGCCTGCCATCACCCGATGAGCAACGTGCGCTGGGAGCCGCGCGCCTCGACCGGGCTCGGGCCGGGCGTGATCAAGTTCAACGACGCCAACGCCTTGATGCTGCGCATCATCGCCGAGCGGGTCGATCCCGGCGCCGGCCGTGCGCTCGGCGAGCGCATGCTGGCGTTCCACCGCGCCATGACGGAGAACCGCGCCAACAGCCTGCGCGAGGCCGCGGCGGTGCGCGAGATCGCCAGCCAGCTGGTCAACAAGTTTTCCGGCCACGGCTTCGGGCGCGACGATGTGCGCGCACTGGCGACCGGCGTGATCAACGACGGCTTGAACAAGAACGACTTCGTCGAGTACGCCGCCGCCGAGCAGGCGACCATGGCGCTGTCGGCGATCGTCAGCACCATGCGCAACGTCGGCCTGCTCAACGAGGCGCAGTACAAGCAGGCGATGGGCGCGCTCAACAAGCTCTACGACGCGGTCGCCAAAGACGAGGAATACAAGGCGCCGACCTTCGCCGCGGCGCTGCGCGACTTCAACGCCGCGCTGCCCGCTACCACCAACTGAGCCCTACCAACCGTCGTCCTTGGTAGGCCAGACGGACGGCGCCGTCTCTCGTTCGCCGCTACGATCCACCCATGAGGCTGGCGAGCCAGTCCAACACAGGCGCCATCCCGGCCTGCAAGGTTCCGCTGTGGTCGGCACCGACTTGAACGAACCGGTTGAGCGCATAGTCCGGCGCCCTGTCATAGGCCCTGGCGGCGTATTCGAGGGTGAACATGTCCAAGGTTCCGGCGACCATCAGCAGCGGGGCACGAAGCCGTGCCGCGTTTGCCGGCATCCTGTGCGCCGCCGGCGGCGATACAAAGCTTAGGAAGTGCGCTGCCGTCGTGCGCATCCGCATGCGGCCCGAGGGTCTGATGTCCTCGAATTCGCCCAAGACGTCGCCCTTGCCTTCGTCCACCAGAGACTTCGCGCGCGCGATATCGGGTAGGGCGTGTGGCGGCCCGAAGAAGGCGTCGGCCGCCGCAAATCCGATGATGCCGGTAAGACCATCATGATTTGCGCCGTACGCGACCGCAGCGGTACCGCCCATGCTGTGTCCGGCAACCACGATCGACTTGGCGCCACGCTGTCTGAGATCGGCCACCGCCGCGTCGATCTCCGTCACGCAGTCAAGATAGGCGCGGTCGTACATGCGATTGCTCGACCAACACATTTCCGGGGTCGAAACCAGATAGCCGTGATCCTCGAGGGCGGTTTTGGTGTTCGCCAGATATCCGGGCGATCCCCGTTTGCCGTGCATCAGAACGATACCCAGCGGCGCGGCAGCCGGTGACCAGGGTATCGGCGGTGCCGGCCGAGCGCAGGCGCTCAATGCGGCGACGACGAGAGCCAGCAGGATCTGCGGTGCGCGGCGACCCATGCGCCGCCCTCTCAGCCGGCCCGTTCGGGATGTGACGGCAGCAGCTCGGGGACGAAGCGGTGGAAGGCGCCGGCCTCGATCAGGCGCTGGACGGTGGCGATGTCGGGCGCGAAATAGCGGTCGTGGTCGTAGAACGCGACCTTGTCGCGCACCACGGCGCGCGCGGCCTGCAGGCGCGGCGAGGTCGCGAGCGGCGCGCGCAGGTCGATGCCCTGGCACGCCGCCAAGAGCTCGATCGCCACGATTGCGGCGCTGTTGGATGCCATGTCGCCGAGCCGCCGCGCCGCGAACGTGCTCATGCTGACGTGGTCCTCCTGGTTGGCCGAGGTCGGCAGGCTGTCGACGCTGGCGGGATGCGCCAGGGTCTTGTTCTCGCTGGCGAGCGCCGCGGCGGTGACCTGGGCGACCATGAATCCCGAGTTGACCCCGCCATGCTCGACCAGGAACGGCGGCAATCCAGACAGCGTGGTATCGATCAAGAGCGCGATGCGGCGCTCGGACAGCGCGCCGACTTCGGCGACCGCGAGGGCCAGCACGTCGGCGGCGAGCGCCACCGGCTCGCCGTGGAAATTGCCGCCCGACAGGACCTCGTCGGTGTCGGCGAAGATCAGCGGGTTGTCGGTCACGCCGTTGGCCTCGATCTCGAATACCGACGCCGCAAAACGGAGATGGTCGAGACAGGCGCCCATGACCTGGGGTTGGCAGCGCAGGCTGTAGGGATCCTGCACGCGCGGATCGTTCTCGAGATGCGAGCGGCGGATCGCGCTGTCGGCCAGCAGGGCGGCGTAGTGCGCCGCCACCGCGCGCTGGCCGACATGGCCGCGCAGGTCGTGGATACGGGGATCGAACGGCGTATCGCTGCCGGCCGCGGCGTCGACCGACAGGCTGCCGGCGACCAGCGCAGCGGCGAACAGGTCCTCGATCGCGAACAGGCCGACCAGCGCCAGCGCGGTCGAGACCTGGGTGCCGTTGAGCAGCGCCAGGCCTTCCTTGGGCGCCAAGGT
>JACQAI010000255.1 GCA_016195115.1 Pseudomonadota bacterium | reverse complement strand
TGGTCCTGCATTCCAAGGATCTGTGCATCGGCTGCGGCTATTGCTTCTACGCCTGCCCGTTCGGCGCGCCGCAATATCCCAAGGTCGGCAACTTCGGTTCGCGCGGCAAGATGGACAAGTGCACCTTCTGCGCCGGCGGTCCCGAGGCCGACAACTCGAAGGAGGAATTCGAGAAATACGGAACAAACAGACTCGCCGACGGCAAGCTGCCGCTGTGCGCCGAGATGTGCTCGACCAAGTCGCTGCTCGCCGGCGACGGCGACATCATCGCCGAGATCTACAAGGAGCGCGTGGTCAAGCGCGGCTACGGCTCGGGCGCCTGGGGCTGGAAGACGGCGTACAAGGAGACCATCGCGTCATGACGATGCCCGCACGGTTGCGTCACGCCCTGGCGGCGCTGGCGCTGGTCGGCCTGGTCGGCCTGAGCGCGCCGGCCGCTGCTCAGCAGCCGACCTCGGTCAACCCGACCGCGGCTTCGGTCAAGGAGGACCAGCTGCTGCGCGAGCTGCAGCGCGTCCAGGGCCGCATCACCATCCCGGACGCGCGCGAGAGCGTGCTGATCCAGCCGGCCGGCCAGGATTGGCGGCACTTCCACCAGGTCACGCTGCGCTGGATCGGCGCGATCGCCATCCTCGGCATGCTCGGCCTCCTGGTCGTGTTCTATCTCGGCCGCGGCATGGTGCGCATCGAGGGCGGCCGCTCGGGCCGCACCGTTCAGCTTCTTCGAGCGCGCGGTCCACTGGATGGCGGCGTCGAGCTTCGTCGTGCTGGCGCTCAGCGGCCTCAACATCACCTTCGGCAAGCCGCTGCTGCTGCCGCTGATCGGGCCCGAGGCGTTCGCCGGGTGGTCGCAGTGGGCGAAGTACGGCCACAACTATCTCAGCTTCCCGTTCACCTTGGCGGTCGTCCTGATCCTCTTGATGTGGATCGCCTGGAACCTGCCGGCCAAGGGCGACCTCGACTGGGTCAAGCGCGGCGGCGGCGTGGTCGGCAACGACCATCCGCCGGCCGGACGCTTCAACATGGGCCAGAAGCTGATCTACTGGATCGTCGTGCTCGGCGGCGGCGCCGTCGCGGTCACCGGCTATCTGCTGCTGTTCCCGTTCTACGCCACCGACATCGCCGACATGCAGCTCGCGCAGTCGATCCACGGCATCGTGGCGCTGCTGTTCGTCGCCGCCATGCTCGGGCACATCTATATCGGCACGATGGGGATGGAAGGCGCCTTCGAGGCGATGAGCACCGGCGAGGTCGATCTCAACTGGGCCAAGCAGCACCACAGCCAGTGGGTCGCGCAGGAGCTCGGGAAAGGCCGTGGGGCGACGCCGCCGCGCGGCGCGCGGCCGGCCGAGTAGGGACGGGAGGACACCCATGCGCAGCTTCATCGTCGGATGCGTCGCCGCCCTGTTCGTCGCGCTGGTCGGCGGCCTGGTGCTCGACACCCTGCAGCGCCCCGCCGACACCGCCTTCGCCACCACCGGCGCGCGGAACTGACCTAAACCACTCCTCCCCCGTTGCGCAGCAATGGGGGAGGGTAGGGTGGGGGCCTGCTGCGGCGCCGCTGATCGCGCAGGATTGGCTTAGCGCGCAACCGTGGCGCCTCTGTGTTACGAGAAATGCGCCGTGCGGCATGACGCGTGGCGAGGACGCGGCCCCCTCCCTACCCTCCCCCACGCTTCGCGCGGGGGAGGAGTGGTTTTTGTGCATGCCGCGCGCCGAGGCCGGCCAGGACCGTTATAGTTGCGCCATGCGAGTCGTCGCCATCCTCGTCGCCTTGTTGCTGAGCGCCGCGCCCGTTCACGCGCAGCTGCGCGGCCATGGTGGGCCGGTGCGCGCGATCGCGGTGACACCTGACGGCGGGGGCGCGGTGTCGGGCAGCTTCGACACCGCGGTGATTCGCTGGTCGCTGACGCGCGAGGCCGCCGAGCAGGTGCTGCGCTTCCACGAGGCCGCGGTCAACGCGGTGGCGCTGGTGCCCGACGGCCGCATCGTCACGGCGAGCCAGGATGGCCGCATCGCGCTATGGCGCCCCGGCGGCGCCAAGCCCGAGCGGGTGCTCGAGGGCCACGACGGCCCGGTGGTGGCGCTCGCGGTCGCACGAGACGGCGGCACGGTGGCGTCGGCGTCGTGGGACCGCACGGTGCGGCTGTGGCCGCTGGGCGGCGGTGCCGCGCGCGTGCTCGACGGCCACACGGACAACGTCAACGGCGTCGCCTTCACGCCCGATGGCCGCGCGGTGGTCAGCGCCGGCTACGACCTCACGCTGCGGATCTGGCCGTTGGCCGGCGGCGCGCCCGAGATCGTCGCCCTGCCGACGCCGCTCAACGCCGTGGCGGTGGCGCGCGACGGCGAGATCATCGCGGCGGGCGCCGACGGCAAGCTGTACTTTCTCGCGCCAACCGGACAATTGCGCGAGGCGATCGAGGCCGCGCCGACGCCGGTCGTCGGCATCGCGGCGTCCGTTGACGGCAGCTTGATCGCCGCGGTGTCGAACAACCGGCCGGTTGCGATCGTCGAGCGCGCCGGTCGCCGCCAGCTGCGCAGCTTCATCGGCCCCGGCGTGCCGATCTGGTCGGCCGCCTTCCTGCCCGAC
>JACQAI010000254.1 GCA_016195115.1 Pseudomonadota bacterium | reverse complement strand
GACGTTGTTCGTCATCGTCGGCACCGGGGTGGTCGCCGCGGTGGCCGGCCTGTCGATGGCCCTGGGCGCGTTCGTCGCCGGGCTGCTGCTCGCCGAGACCGAGTATCGCAAGGCGATCGAGGCGACCGTCGAGCCGTTCAAGGGCCTGCTCCTCGGCATCTTCTTCTTCACGGTCGGCATGGGCATCGACGTGCGCGAGCTGGCGCGCGAGCCCGGCTGGATCCTGGCGAGCGTCGTCGGCCTGATCACGCTCAAGGCGCTGCTGCTCGGCGGCCTCGGCAAGCTCTTCAAGCTGTCGTGGCCGGCCGCGCTCGGGTCGGCGCTGCTGCTCGGGCCGGGCGGCGAGTTCGCGTTTGTCGGCATCGGCCTGGCGACGACCTTGGGGCTGGTGCCCGCGCCGGTCTCAAGCTTCGTGCTGGCCGTGACGTCGCTGACCATGGCGTGCATCCCGTTGCTCAGCATCGCCGAGCGCCGGATCGGCGCGTTCCTCGAGCAGCCGAAGACGCTCGACGCCGCGCTGGCGCAGCCGCCGACGCCGCGCCAGAAGCACGCGATCGTGGTCGGCTATGGCCGCGTCGGCAAGGTCGTGTGCATGCTGCTGCAGCGCCACGGCGTGCCATACACCGCGGCGGACCACGACGCGCTGGCGGTGACCGCCGATCGTCACAACGGCCACGAGGTGTTCTTCGGCGACGCCGCGAACCCGGCGTTCCTCAAGGCGTGCGGTCTGATGGATGCGTCTGCCATCATCGTCACGATCCACACCCAGCCGATGATCGACGAGGTCGCCAGGCATGTGCGTGAGCTCAGGCCCGACATCCCGATCGTGTCGCGGGCGCGCGACGCCGAGCACGCCCGCCACCTCTACGCCGTCGGCGTCACCGACGCGGTGCCGGAGACCGTCGAGGCGAGCCTGCAGCTGTCGGAGGCGGCGCTGGTTGCGCTGGGCGTGCCGATGGGCCCGGTGATCGCCTCGATCCACCAGCAGCGCGACGACTTCCGCCACGACCTTCAGCAGGCGGCCCGCCAAGCCGGGCGCGAGACCGCCCACTCGATCCGGCGCAAGGACGACACGGTGCGGTAGGACACCCACCGATGAGACGCCCCTGCACCATAATACGATCGTATGAATCCATTGATTTGGGCTCGACCGGGGCCTTTGATTTCTCGCCACGATGGCCGCTCAAGCGAGGAACATGCCATGAAGCTCTCGGATCACTTCACGCTCGAGGAGCTCGTCCACAGCCAGGACGCCGAGCGGCACAACATCGACAACACGCCAAGCGCGGCGATCATTGAGAACCTCGGCGTCGTGGCGCGCAGCCTCGAGACCGTCCGAGCGCTGTTCGACGGGCCGATCATCATCACCAGCGGGTATCGTTCGCCGGCGCTCAACGCTTTCGTCCATGGCGCGGCGAATTCCCAGCACATGGAGGGCCTGGCGGCGGACTTCATCTGTCCGCAGGCCGGCACGCCCGCCGAGATCTGCCAACGTATCGAGAATAGCGGGATCGGCTTCGATCAGCTGATCTACGAATACACCTGGTGCCATATCAGCTTCGTCGCCACGGCGCCGCGCCGCATGGCCCTTACCCTCAATCGGGCCACGCACGGCTACGACGTCGGCATTATCGTCTAGCGCGCGGGCGACAAGGGTCGACCGCGACAACGAGCGCCGCGGACGGCGCTGCAACCACAGGGGGGAACGATGGCGCAGGAAGGTGGACCGACCGTGCCGCCGCCCGGGCCGCCGGCAGGTGGCGGTGCGAATGCGCAGACGGCGGCACCCGCAAAGACCGGGCCGAAGACGAACGAAGCGCGGGATCTCTTCTTCTTTCACGAGCTGCTCGACGAGGTCTATCTGTTGCTCGACTTCGTGTCCGGCAACTGCGCGAAGCAACTCGATGATCTGGCCGACATCTGGGTGCCGGATGCACCCCCAGAGAGTGCTGCGAAGAGCACGCCGGCTCAGATACTGGCGCACATTGCAAAGGTCCGGTATCCGCCGGAGGGAAGCTTCACGGCGAATGCCCAGGACGCCGCCTTCCTCCTGCTCGTCAAGGACAAGCTGACGCGCATGGCGGCCCCGGCGTTCGGGATGACGATCGCCTTCACCAAGATGGTCGTGAGTCCGCCCAGCAGATCGAAAAAACGCGAGTTGGCCGCGGAGGCCTTCGCGGACTTGCAGAGTTCCGCTAAGTGGTTCCGCCGGATGGTCGGGACCGGCATCGTTCTGGTCCTCGCTCTGACGTTCTTCACGTTCTATACCGCGTATGCGGCGGCGACCGGCCGCTCGGTCCTGCAGCGGCTCGAGGAGATCGCGCTGACCCGCGTCAAAGTCGCCGACGCCATCAAGGGCCTCGAAACGCGCGCCGGTGAAACGGCAACCGCCGATGCCGGCGTGCGCTTGTGTCCGGATCCGGCTGCGGCCCCCGAGTTGAAGGACACGGGCGCGGTAGAAATCGAGATGTGGCTGGCCCAGCAGCTGGCGAAGATCAAGTCGCCGACGGTACGCGTGCTGTGCGACCAGAAAATCGACGTGGAGCGCCAGTGGACGCGCGCAACGCAGGATCTGGTCGCCTACCAGGGGCGTTTGCTCTTCCCCTACGAGCTGGTGCTGTCCCGCTTCGTGTTGCCCTGGAGCGCGCACCCGCGAGAGGGCGCTCAGCAAGGCACCGGCGGCGATCCGCGGTTGGGCACGCCGATCGATCCGCGCGACGCCCTGACGGGCGGTCGGCCCGAGAGCGAGCAATGGGTCGCCGCCATGGTTGCCGCCCTGGCCGGTTCGGTGTTGGTCTGGCTGTTCACGTTGCTGGGGACCAGCGTTTCGATCCTGCGCGACATCTATACCAAGGTGCACAACAGCACCTTGGCGCCGCGCGACATGCATCTCTCGCTCACGCGTCTGGCGCTCGGCATGGTCGCCGGCGCGGCCATCGGTCTGTTCTTCAGCCCGACGCAGCTGCCGCTTGGCAGCGGCGTCGGCGGAACGATCGCGATCTCGGCAGCCGGCTTCGCGTTCCTGGCCGGCTACGGCGTCGACAGCGTGTTCGGCATGTTCGACTCGCTCCTGCGACGCCTCGCCTCCGGGGTCGAGAACCGCGGCGCCCAGCCGGGCGGCTAGAGCGGCAGGGGCGTAAGCCCCGCGAGCGACCAAAAGAAGCAAGCGCGGCGGATGCCGAGGCCGCTCTAGGGTTTTGTGGCGCTCGCGGAGGCTGCCGCTCCCTGCCGCGCTAGCGATCGGGACTCGACTTCGGCCCTCGAATCGACTAGAACATAACAAGAACATTCGAGGGAGAGAACCATGGAAACCGTGGAAAACGGCGCCGCCGAATCGGCGGCGCAGCGGGACGGGCGCGGCCGTTGGGCGCCCGGCCAATCGGGTAATCCGGCCGGCAAGCCGCCGGGGACCCGCAATTTCGCGTCGATCCTGAAGGCCCACCTGCGCGACGGCGATATCGAGGCGGCGGTCCAGGTGATCCGCGACAAGCTGCTCGCCGGCAATCTGGGCGCGGCGCGCGTCGTGCTCGACCGGCTCGATCCCAAGCCGCGCGGCCGGCCGATCGCGCTCGACCTGCCGGCCGACGCCACCGCGGCGGACGCCATCCGGTGCGCCATCGACCTGATGTGGGCGGGCGAGATCTCGTCCGACGAGGCGCGCCCGATCATCGAGCTGTCGCGCCGGCGCCCAGAGGTGGAGCCGGCGCCGGCCGCCGAGGTCCCGGTCCAGCCGAACGCCGACGCCGTCGTCGCGGCGCCGGCGGTCGCGGCCGTGACAGCGGCGGCTTCACCTGAATCCGACCTGAATTTTCAGGTGCGCAAGCCGCGCGGCGGCGTCGCGAGCCTGGCGGGTCGACCGGCTTCGGCGCGCCGCCTGCGGCGCGCGCTGCTCGCCGCGACCCGTCGGGCGGCGTCAGCGACCGCAGCCGCGCCAAGCTGACTCAATCGGCCGGCGCGGCCTTGCGATGGTCGTAGGTCGCGTCGAGGCGTGATGTGAGATACCCGGCGCCGGTGACCGGGGCGTAGCGCGCCGGACGCTCGGACGAGGCGCAGGTCGGCAGCGCCGCGACCACGGCGTCGGGGTTGGGGTCGAGGAAGAACGCGATCGAGTAGCGGTCGGCGGCGGGCAGCGCAACGCGGTGCGGCGTCGAGACGTAGACGTCGTTGGTCCAGCGCATCAGGCAGTCGCCGATGTTGCACACGAACGTACCCGCGAGGGTCGGTGCGTCGAGCCACCGGCCGTCGCGCCGGCGCACCTGCAGCCCCGCGACGCCGTCGGTCGCCAGCACCGTGACATCGCCGTAGTCGGTGTGCTCGCCGGCACCGATCTGGCCCGCGGCCGCCGGCACCGGGCACGCCGGGTAGTGGAGCAGGCGCAGGATCGCGAGCGGCGCGTCGAACTTGTCGTCGAAGAAGGTCTCCGGAATGCCGAGGTCGAGCGCGAAGCCGCGATGCAGCAGCCGGCCGACCGCCCACGTCGCGTCGAAATAGTCGAGCACGGCGCGCCGCCAGCCGGGCAGGTCGGGCCACAGATTGACGCCGCGGAACGGCCGGCCCGCGACGACCTCGGGATGATCGGGGGCCAGGTCGAGGCCGACGTTGAACGCCTCCTTGAGATCGGCCGGCCGCGCCTCGTCGAGGCGCTCGCCCTCGAGCCCGACATAGCCGCGGTTGTGCGGCGAGCGCGTGATCGACACCGCCTGCTTGTCGGCCAGCGGTAACGCGAACAAGCGCCGCGCCGCCGCGAACGTGCCGTCCAGGATCACGGGCGGGATGGCGTGGCCGGTGATGTAGAAGAAGCCGATGGAACGGCACGCCGCACCGAGCGCGCGGGCCACCGCCGCGCGCTCGGGCGCGCTCGGGCTGCGCAACGGCGCGATGTCGATGATGGGAATGTCCATTGGGCGGGGCCGTTTCGGTGGCACGTTCCTGGCATGATATAATGTGGCGATGAGCGGGCGGATCTCCTTTCTGTTGAACGGCGAGCCGCGGTCGATCGGCGACGTCGCGCCGACCACGACCGTGCTCGAATACCTGCGCGGCGCCGAGCGCGCCTGCGGCACCAAGGAGGGCTGCGCCGAGGGCGACTGCGGTGCCTGCACCGTGGTGCTGGGCGAGCCTGCGGGCGACTCCATCCGCTACCGCGCGATCAACGGCTGCATTGCCCTGCTGCCGCAGATCGACGGCAAGCTGCTGCTGACCGTCGAGGGCCTGGCCGACGGCGCGGCGCTGCACCCGGTCCAGGACGCCATGGTCGCGGCCGACGCCAGCCAGTGCGGCTTCTGCACCCCCGGCTTCGTGATGGCGCTGTTCGCGTTTCAGCACGGCGGCGAGGCGGCGCACGCGGATGCCGTTCACGAGGCGCTGGCCGGCAATCTCTGCCGTTGCACCGGCTACCGGCCGATCGTCGCCGCGGCCGAGCGCATCGCTGGAACCGCGGACCAAAAGTTCGCGGCGCTCGAGCCCACGCTCGGCGCCGCCCTTGCGGCGTTGCCGCGCGACGACCTTGCGTTGGCGCACGGCGCCGATCGGTTCTTCGCGCCGACCTCGCTCGAGCTCCTGCTGGCGCTGCGCGCCGCCTATCCCGAGGCGCACCTGCTCGCCGGCGGCACCGATCTGGCGCTGCTGGTCACCAAGGAGTATCGCGCGCTCGAACGCGTGATCGCGGTCACCCGCGTGCCCGAGCTGCAGCGCGTCGTGTCGGACGACACGACGCTCACTGTGGGCGCCGCGGTCACCTACACGGACGCGCTGCTGGCGATCGAGCGTCACTGGCCGTCGCTCGGGCTGATGATCCGCCGGCTCGGCTCGCGCCAGATCCGAAACGTCGGCACGATCGGGGGCAATCTCGCCAACGCCTCGCCGATCGGCGACATGCCGCCGGCGCTGATCGCGCTCGGCGCCGCCGTGACCTTGCGCTCGCTTACCGGCGCGCGCGAACTCGCGCTCGAGGATTTCTTCATCGACTACCGGCGCACCGCGCTCCGGCCCGACGAGATCGTCGAAGCGGTGCGCATCCCGCTGCCCCGGGCGGCAGAGCTATTCCGCACCGACAAGGTGTCGAAGCGCTGGGACCAGGACATCTCGGCGGTGTGCGGCGCCTACCGGATCACCCGCGCCGGCGATCGCGTCACCGACGCGCGTATCGCCTTCGGCGGCATGGCGGCGACGCCGCGCCGCGCGCCGCTGTGCGAGCGCGCGTTGATCGGCCGTCCATGGGCTGAGGCGACGATCGAGGCGGCAGTCGCTGCGCTCGACCAGGATTTTTTGCCGATCGGCGACTGGCGCGCCAGTGCCGACTACCGGCGGCGTGTCGCCGGCAATCTGCTGCGCCGGCTGTGGCTGGAGACCGCGCGGCCCGACATTCCGCTCGCGGTCATGGCGCTATGACGGACGAGCCGCAGGGCGGCATCGCGGGCGGCGCCGGTGCGGCGGTCCACCACGACAGCGCGCGGCTGCACGTCACCGGGCGCGCGCGCTTCATCGACGATCTGCCCGAGCCGCCGGGTCTGCTCCACGCCGCGCTGGTCTTGAGCCCGCACGCCCACGCACGCATCACGGCGATCGACAGCAGCGCGGCACTGGCGCTGCCCGGCGTCGCCGCGGCGATCAGCGCCGCCGACATTCCCGGCGTCAACGACGTCGCGCCGATCTTCCAGGACGAGCCGTGCCTGGCCGCCGGCACCGCCGACTACGCCGGCCAGGTGATCGCCGCGGTCGCGGCCGACAGCCTGGCGATCGCGCGCCAAGCGGTGAAATTGGTGCGGGTCGCGTACGAACCGCTGACACCCGTGTTGGCGATCGAGGACGCGCTGGCCGCCGAGCGCTACACCTCGCCGCCGCAGATCATCCGCCACGGCGACGTCGACGCGGCGCTTGCCGCGGCGCCGCACCGGCTCGCGGGGCGGCTGCGCACCGGCGGCCAGGATCACTTCTATCTGGAAGGCCAGATCGCCCTGGCGCTGCCGCGCGACGACGGCACCCTGCAGGTGCTGAGCTCGACCCAGCATCCGACCGAGGTGCAGCACGGCGTCGCCCATCTGCTCGGCCTGCCGTTCGCCAAGGTCGTGGTCGAGGTTCGGCGCATGGGCGGCGCGTTCGGCGGCAAGGAGAGCCACGCGACCCACGTCGCCGGCATCGCGGCGCTGCTCGCTTGGCGCACTGGCCGGCCGGTTAAACTCAGATTGTCGCGCGACGACGACATGGTCGCGACCGGCAAGCGCCACGATTTCCGGTTCGACTGGCAGGTCGGTTTCGCCGACGACGGCGCCATCCTGGCGCTCGACGCGCGGCTGGCGGCCAACGCCGGCAACGTCGCCGATCTGTCGTCGTCGGTGCTGACGCGCGCGCTGTGCCACGTCGACAACGCCTACTATCTGCCGAGCGCGCGCATCGCCGGCTAT
>JACQAI010000298.1 GCA_016195115.1 Pseudomonadota bacterium | reverse complement strand
GCGCGCAGCGAGCGGCTGATGTCCGTGCTGATGGACTACTACAGCTGGGCGGACCGTCCGGTCGCACCCGCCGCCTGAGCGTGATTCGGTAAGATTGAATCATCCACCTTCCCGTCATCCCGGCGAAAGCCGGGATCCAGGAGCGCGTGACGGGTGCCGGAGTGTGTGACCCTGGATCCCGGCTTTCGCCGGGATGACGGTCTTGTTTCGGGATCGGGTCAACTCGAGCGGCATCGTGCTCTAGCGCGAGGATGACGATCTGTTTTGTGGCCCGGGTGTGCCCTGCCCTAACCCTTCCCGAACAGGCGCTCCGACGCCAGGCGCGCGCCGTCGCGCATCGCGGCGAGCTTGGCCCAGACGATGTCGTCGGTGACGCGGCCGGCGCCGGCGGTGGTGTCGAAGCCGCAATCGGTGCACGCCATGACGCGGCGCGGGTCGCCGACCACCGCGGCGATCTTCTCGAGGCGCTCGGCCACCGTCTCGGGATGCTCGATGATGTTGGTCAGCGGATCGATCACGCCCGCGACCATGATTTGGTCGTCGGCCAGCTTGACGTCCTTCAGACAGCGATACTCGTAGGCGTGGCGGCCGTTGGCGAACGGCAGCACCAGGCCGCCGACCTTGGCCTTGAGCAGGATCGGCAGGATGTCGCGCAGCGGCACGTCGAGGTCGTGCGGCCCCTCGTAGTTGCCCCAGCAGACATGCAGGCGCACGCGGTCGCGCGGCACGTTGACCAGCGCGTCGTTGGTGGTCGCGATCACGAGCTCGACGAAGTCGAGGAAGTCCTTGAGCGGCCGGCCCGCATAGGTGATGTGACGCTCCAGACCGAGATCGGGGGCGTCGATCTGCAGCAGGAACCCCTGCGCCACAATCGCCTCGTACTCGACCCGCAGCGCCCGGCCGAGCGCGGCCAGATAGGCGGCATCGCCGTCGTAGAACTCGTTCTTGACCGCCCGCGCGATGATGCCGGGCGACGGCGCGGTCAGGAACGTCTCGGCGAACGCCGGCTTGGCGTGGTCGAGCGTGGCGCGGAACGCAGCACCTTCGCGCGCCGCGGCGTCGGCGCCGACATAGCGGATCTCGCCGATCGCCTTGGGCACCGAGTAGCGCGCGTTGATCACGCCCTTGCCGAGCAGATAGTCCCCGCGCGATTGCTTGTAGATCGGGTAGCGCTCGACGTCGGCGCGCGGCGGCCGTGACCACGCGCCACCGAGTCCGGTCAGCCGCTGCTTCATGTGCAGGAAGAAGCCGTCGCGCGCTTGCTCGCCGTCGTTGGCGACGTCGACCCCGGCGTCGGCCTGCTTGGCGATGATGCGCGCGATCGCCACCTGGGTCTCGCGCTCGAGCTCGGCGGCGTCGACCGCTTGACCGGCCTGACGCCGGACGAACAGCGCCTGCAACGCGGGCGGCCGCGGCAGGCTGCCGGTATGCGTCGTCAGGATGCGGTGCTCGTTGAGCACCCTACTTCAGTGCGGCCTGATGTCGTTGTTGACGCGGCGGTCGCCCTTCAGCCAGCGCGCCAGCTCGGCATGGGCGTCGGCGCGGCGCAGCCCGGCGATGCGGTCGGCATCGGCGGGATCGACCGTGAACTCGACGATCAGCCCGTCCGGGCTGGTGACGTACATCGAGCGGCAATAGCCGTGATCGGTCTGGCGGTGCGCGATAGCGGCCGCGGTGAGCCGGCGCGCGATCTCGTCGTAGCCCTTGGCGTCGATCTTCAGCGCGATGTGCTGGAAGCGCCCGACCGACGAGAACACCGGCGCCGCCAGCGCGGCGACCTCGGGATCGGCGAATTGGAAGAACGCCAGCGCGCCGCCGTCCGCCAGCGCGAAGAAGGTGTGGCAGAACTCGACCTCGCGCTTGACCTCGCCGATGAAGTTCTTCTCGCACCAGGTCGCGACCAGCGGCATGCCGAGCAGGTCCTCGAAGAATCGCCGGTTGACCTCGTGGTCCTTCACGACGAAGGCGTTGTGGTGCAGGCGCAGCGGCAGCGCGTCGCGGACGGTCGCGGTGGCGCGCACATCGGGCTGATCCATGATCGTCTCCTCCGGCCGGCCGGTCTCGGACTCGGCGCCCCAGCATCGCGCCGGGACGCCGGGCTTTCAACCTGGAAATGCCGGCGTCAGGCCGACGACAGCTCGGCGCGCACGATCGCGGCGCCCAGGCTGAGCGCGCGCAGCTTGCCGAACGCGACGGCGCGTGGCAGGTACTTCATGCCGCAGTCGGGCGCCGGCACCAGGTCCTCGGGCCCGATGTACTTCAACGCCGCACGGATGCGTGCCGCCACGGTCTCCGGGGTCTCGATCGCGAGGTCGCCGAGATCGAGCACGCCGAGCATGACCTTCTTGCCCTTGAGGTCCTTGAGCACGCCGAGATCGAGCTTGGGCTGCGCCGCCTCGATCGAGATCTGCTGCGCGGTCGTCTGGGCGAGCTCGGGCAGGAAGGCATAGCCGGTCGGCTTGCTATCGCCGGGCACGACCGCGGCGTAGCCGAAGCAGAGATGCACCACGGTCGGCACCGTGATGCCCTCGAGGGCGCGATTGATCGCCTTGACGGCATAGCGCTTGGCCGACTCGGGGTCGCTGCGCACCCACGGCTCGTCGAGCTGGATGACGTCGGCGCCGGCGGCCTGCAGGTCGCGCAGCTCGGCGTTGACCGCGATCGCGAGGTCCATCGCCAGCGCCTCGCCGTCACGGTAGTGCTCGTCGACCGCCTGCTTGCTCATGGTGAACGGCCCGGGCAAGGTGATCTTGGCCGGCAGGCTCGTGTTGCGCCGCAGGAACTCCATGTCGCGGCGCTCGACCGGCCGGGTGCGGCGGATTTTTCCGACCACGCGCGGCACCGGGGTCGAGCGGCCGCCGCGCGCCATCACCTGCCCCGGGGTCTCGAGGTCGATGCCGTCGAGCGCGGTGGCGAAGCGGTTGGAGTAGCTCTCGCGGCGCATCTCGCCGTCGGTGATGATGTCGATGCCGGCGCGCTCCATGTCGCGGATCGCGATCAAAGTGGCGTCGTCCTGAGCCTGCTCGAGATACGGCTCGGGGATGCGCCACAGCTCGGTCATGCGCACGCGCGGCACGACCTTGGACAGCAGCTCGCGGTTCACCAGCCAGTCGGGCTGCGGGTAGCTTCCGACGACCGTGGTCGGCAGCAGAGGCAGATGCATGGCGGCTACTCCCTAGGAACTCGACATCATACCGGCGCCGGGGCCGTCGTGAGGCGGCGATCTGCGGTGTCGGTGCGCTCGCGCCGGCCGGCGGTCTGCCAGACCATCGTACGCCGCTCGATGTAGCGCGCGAAGGTATCGAACAGGATCGACAGCACGAGGATCATGAACACCGCAGCGAAGACGTGGGCGCTGTCGAGGATCGTGCGGTAGCGCGTGACGAGATAGCCGATCCCCGCTGTGGAGGTCAGCATCTCGGACACCACGACGCCGATGATGGTCAGCGCGCCGCCCAGCCTGAGGCCGGTCAGCACGGTCGGGATCGACGCCGGGATGACGACACGGCCGATCTGCTGCGGCACGGTGGCGCCCATGGCGCGCGCCGCCAACAGGAGTTGCGGGTCGATGGTGCGGATGCCGGCGGCGGTCGACAGCATGACGGGGAAGAAGCCGTAGACCCCGGCGAACGCGATCTTGGCCTCCGAGCCGATGCCGAGCCAGGCGGTGAAGATCGGGTAGAGGATGACGATCGGCACGGCGTAGAGGCTGGAGAACACCGGCAGCAGCAGGTCGCGCAGCGGCTTGAGGCCGCCGACCAGCGCGCCGACCAGAATGCCGGCGCCGCAGGCGACCAGCATCGCGAGCGAGACTTCATAGAGCGTCACCAGCAGCGCCTCGCCGTACTTGTCCCAATCCGCGATCAGGGCGCGCAAGGTGCTCGACAGCGACGGCAGCAGCAGCTCGGGGATCAACCCGGTCTGCGGCACCGCCTCCCACAGCACCAGCACGGCGACGATCAGGAGGCGGCGGACGGTGACGGGGCGGGGACGGCGCATGGCGTACCTCAGTCGGCCGTGCGGATCTGCTGCCAGATCCGGTCGCGCAACCGCCCGAACGTGTCGGTCGCCATCATGTCGTAGGTGCGCGGCCGCGGCAGCGCGATCGCGATGCGGTCGATGATGCGGCCCGGCCGGGCCGACATCACCAGGACCTCGTCAGCGAGGTAGACGGCTTCGGTCAGGCTGTGGGTGATGAACACCACGGTCTTCAAGGTCTGCGACCAGATGCGCAGGAGCTCGTGGCCCATGGTCATGCGGGTTTGTTCGTCCAGGGCAGCAAAGGGCTCGTCCATCAGCAGCACCGGCGGGTCCTGGACCAGGCCGCGCGCGATCGCGACGCGCTGCTTCATGCCGCCCGACAGCTCATGCGGGTAGCGGCCGCCAAAACCCTGCAGCCCGACCAGGTCGAGCATGTCGGTGGCGCGCCGGCGGCGCTCCGCGCGCGGCGCGTGGCGCAGCGCCAGCGGGAACTCGACATTGTCCTGCGCCGACAGCCAGGGGAACAGGCTGGCCTCCTGGAACACCACGCCGACGCGCTCGGGATCGGGCGACGGGATCGGCCGGCCGTTGCACAGGATCGCGCCTTCGCTCGGGCGGCGCAGCCCGGCCAGCATCATGAGGAGCGAGGTCTTGCCGCAGCCGCTTGGTCCGACGATGACGACGAAGCGTCCGGCGCCGACCGTCATCGCGATGTCCTCGAGCGCCGGCACCTTGCCCTCGCGGCCGTCATAGACGTGGCTCAGCCCGGCGACCTCGATGGCCGTCGGTCCGGCATCGGTCCGCGCGGCACTCAGGTTCGCCAGGCGCTGCATTGGGCTTCAAGCCAGCGGATGCTTTCGTTGAACACGATCGCGACGGTCGCCAGGAATACGACGCCGGCGAACAGCTGCGGCATCTGGAAGTTCTCGCCCCAGTTGGCGATCAGCTGGCCGATGCCGGTGCGCGAGGCGTACATCTCGGCGATCAGCACGCCGGTGAAGTTGAAGATCATCGACAGGCGCAGCGCCTCGAGCAGCACCGGCATCATGCTCGGCAGATAGACGCGCCCGATGATCTGGGCGCGCGTCGCGCCGTAGGAGCGCGCGACCAGCAGGTGATCGGCCTTGACCGACTCGACCGCCGCGGTCGCGCTCATGATGACGATGAACACGGTCGAGAACGCGGCGTAGGCGACCTTCTGCTGGAAGCCGATGCCGAACACCAGGATGAACATCGGCAGGAAGATCGATTTCGGCACGCTGAAGACGTAGAACAGCATCGGCTTGAAGATCTCGCCGAGATAGTCGTTCTCGGCGATCAGGATGCCGATCGCGGCGCCCAGCGGGATCGCGATCAGGAACGCGACCGCGAACTCGCCAGCCGAGACGCCGATCGCCTCCTGGACGCGCGGCCGGCCGAGCACGTCGACCAGCATGCGGAGCACGTCGCCGAGCGGCGGCAGCATGCGGGCGTCGAGCACGCCATGACGCGGCAGCATCTCCCAGGCGGCGAGAAACGCACCCAGCAGCGCCAGCCGCACCGCCAATATTGTCAGCCGGTTCACACTACTTCACCGTCATTGCGAGCGAAGCGAAGCAATCCAGATCGCCCGCTGGATTGCTTCGTCGCTGCGCTCCTCGCAATGACGGTCAAAGAAAGATACCCATCAGTCCTCGCGACGTCATTTCACCGTCGGCTGCGGGCGGAACTTGGTGTTGTAGATCTCGCCGACCGGCGCCAGGTCGGTCATGCCGATCAGCTTCGAGAACTCGAGCGAGCGCGCCAGCCACTCCTCGGTCATCTCGCCGGTGGTCGACAGCTTGACGATGTTGCCGTCGAGCTCGGCCGCGGCGACGCGCTCGGGAATCTCGTCGATCTCGGCGATCATCTTGACCGCCTCGGCGCGGTTGTTGCGCAGGAAGACGAGGCCGCCATAGATCGCGTTGAGCGCCTTCTGCAGCGCCTGCGGCTTTTCCTTGATGAACTTGTCGGACGCGATCCACACGCCGGTCAAATGCGACGGCACGGCCTCGCCAAAGTCGATCAGGCTGCGCGCCTGCTTGTCCTGCATCATCTGGAACGACAGCGGCGAGTAGAGCACGATCGCGTCGACGTTGCCCGACAAGAGGTTGGGCACCAGGCCGCTGCCGCCGAGCGGCACCGTGGTGAACTTGATCTTGCGGTCCGTCATGGTCCAGCGCGCCAGCAGGTCGGAGCCCGAGCCCGCGGCCGTGATGCCGACCTTCTTGCCGTCGAGCGCCGCCGGGTCGGTGACCTTCGAGTCGGTCTTCACCATCAGGTACCAGCCGTAATAGCCGAGCGCCGAGCCCGCCACCGCCGTGGTCATGACGCCCTTGCGCCGACCGGCGGCGACCAGCGCCACCGAGTTGAGCTGCAGGTCGGCGGCGCCCGCGGCGCCGGCTTCGAAGGTCTCGCCGCCACTGCGATAGATCGTCAGCTCGGCCTTGACGCCCTCCTTGTCGAACAGTTTTTGGCGCAGCGCGGTCTCGGCGATGATGGTCGGATAGTAGGTCTTGGTCGGCACGCCGATCCGCACCGTGTCCTGCGCCGCCGCCGGCAGCG
>JACQAI010000297.1 GCA_016195115.1 Pseudomonadota bacterium | reverse complement strand
GGCCCGCGCGGCGACCCGCCCCAGCCGCAGCAGCACGAACAGACCGATCAGCGTGACGACGGCGAGGTGGCCGAACGCGAGCCCCCAGCCGGCGACCGCGTCGCGCCCAACGGCATCGAGCACCAGGCCGACCCCAAGCGGCCCGACGAAGCCGCCGGCGTAGCCCGCCATGCTGTGCAACCCCATGGTCGCGCCGCGGCGCTGCGGCTCGGCGGCTTGCACGGTGCCCGCGGTCAGCGCCGAGCTGTCGATGTAGATCGCGGCGTTCCACAGCAGCACCAGCGCGACCGCCCAGGTCATCGAGATCGAACCCGACCATCCGACGATCAGGGACAGCGCGGCCGCCGCGCTCATCGCCACCGTGACGACCCGCAGGCGCCCGAGGCGCTGGGCGGTCTCGTTGCCGGTCACCGAGAACACGATGCCGACCAGGCCGGCGGCGGTGAACAGCACGGTCGGACCGGGCAACCAGGCGGGCGTGTCGAGGTGCGCCATCGCGGCGGCGAGAAACGTGACGCCCCAGGCGCGCAGCGCTGCCAGCTCCCAGGTGTGCACCGTATAGCCGACGATCCACGCCATCGCAGCGCGGTTGCGCAGCACCGGACGGAAATCGAGCAGCGCGGACGGCGGCGGCGGCGTGCCGCCGGGGGGCAGGGCCAGCCGCGCCGGCATCACGAGGGCGCCGAGCAGGCACGCGACAGCCGCGGCGGCGGCGCCGAACAGGAACGCGCCGGTCGGTCCGGCGAGCGCGTCCATCACGCCGGCGACCGCGAACGAGCCGGCGCCGGCGAGGCCGACCCCGACGGCGTGCCACGTCACCGCGCGCGACTGCGCCGGGCCGGTCAGCGGGTCGGCGATCGCCTTCAGGCCGGGCATGTAGCAGCCGGCCCAGCCGATGCCGGCGACGATGCGGAACAGCAGTCCGGACCAGAAGCCGTCCGCGACCAGCGCGAAGCCGAGATGCGAGAGCGCCGTCAGCGCGGTGCCGAGCAGATAGACGTGGCGCGTCGGCACGCGATCGGTCAGCGCGACCAGCACCGGCACGACCACGACATAGGCCGCGAAGAACGCGCCGACCAGCAGCCCCGCCTCGGTTTCCGACAGGCGCCAGCGCGCGATGTAGCCGGGCAGCAGCGCCGGCAAGGTGAACGCGCCGATCTGCGCCAGCACCTGGGCCGCCACGATCGCGCCGGCGAAGCCCCAGGTTCCGGGGACCGGGATCATGCGAAACTAACCCTCCCCGAGGCGAGAGGGATTTGCCATCGGTGCGTCGCGCGCCGTCGTGCGCAGCATCAGGAGCCCGCCGAGCGCGGCCAAGGTCATGCTCGACGACAGCAGCAGCGCGACGGTCGGCCCGGCGCCGTCGAGCACCAGGCTGAACAGGAACGGCGCGAACGCCTGGGTCGCGCGCGCCGGCGCGCCGATCAGGCCGGAGCGCAGGCCGTAACCGATCGGACCGAAGATCGCCAGCGGCAGAGTTCCCCGCGCGATCGTCAGCAACCCGTTGCCGGCGCCGTACAACAGCGCGAAGGCCGCGGCGGCGATCGGGCCGGCGCCCGCCAGGATGAAGACCAGCGCGCCGATTGGATGGGTCGATGCGGCGATGCGCGCCGAGATCAGCGGATGGGCGCGCCGCAGGAAGCCGAACTCGGCCAGCCGCGCGGCGACCTGCGCGGGTCCGACCAGCGCCGAGGCCGCGATCGCCGCCGTCGCGCTGGTGCCGGCCGCCTCGAGCAGGCGCGGCAGATGCGCGGCCATCGAGCCGGTGACGAACCAGGCGGTGGCGAAGACGAACGCGAGCAGGATCATGGCGCGGCGGTGCGCGGGCACGTCTTCGCTACCGCTGGTCGCGGCCGGTGCGGCGCGCGCGGTCGGCGGGCCGAGCAGTAAGTTCAGGGGCAACCCGATGACCAGCTGCGCGGCCGCCCAGACGAAGCAGGCGGTGCGCCAGCCGAACTCGGCATCGAGCACGGCGCTGATCGGCCAGCAGATCGTGCTGGCCAGCCCCGCGATCAGCGTGATGCCGGTGATCGGGCCGCGGGCGTCGCGGCCGTAGAGCGTCGTCAGGGTCGCGAACGCGGCGTCGTACAGGCCGGCGCCCATGCCGATGCCGAGCAGCACCCAGGCGAGGATGACGCCGGTCAGCCCCTGGGTGCAGCCGAGCGTCACCAGCCCGGCCGCGAAGATCACGTTGGTGCCGGCGAGCACGCCGCGGCCGCCGTAGCGGTCGATGCGCCGGCCGACGCTCGGTCCAAGAAAGGCGGTGAGCAGCAGCGCGCCCGAGAACACGCCGAAGAACCACGACACCGGCAGCCCGAGATCGCGCGCGATCGGCGCCGCCAGGATGGCGGGCAGGTAGTAGACCGAACCCCACGACAGCGTCTGCGCCGTGCCGAGCGCGACGACGATGGCGGTCCGGTCGGTCAGCCGCATCGGACGCGCTAGGACCGGCAGCAGGCGGAGGTGGATGCGGATGCTGGCTCGATGACGAGCGGCTCCGGATCAGCGCCGCATCCACATCCCGCATCGCCCGATGCCTTGGCCTGCGCATCCAGCGCGCAGCAGGCATCGATCTCGGCAGGCGCCGGACCGCCGCAGCAGCCACGGTCGGCTCCGGCGACCGCCAGCGCCGCCTCGGGTTGGGCGCTCGGCTTGGGCGCCGCCGGCGCGCTGCAGACGCCGGTTTTCGGCAGCGTGAGCTCGACGCGCGCCGCAGCGGCGTGGTCGCCGACCAGCGCGGCGACCACCGATCGAACCTGCTCATGGCCGGTCGCCAGCAGGAACGTCGGCGCGCGGCCGTAGCTCTTCATGCCGACGATGAAAAAATCCGGTTCGGCGTGGGCGAGCGCCGCGGCACCGTGCGGACGCACCGTGCCGCAGCTGTGGAGGTTCGGATCGATCAGCGGGCCGAGCGTGCCGCTGCTCTCGAGCCACGGGTCGAGCGACAGCCGGATCTCGCGCAGGAACGCGAAGTCCGGCCGGAAGCCGGTGGCGACGATGACGCGATCGGTGACGATGGCACGGCCGGTCTCGTCCGTGACCGTCAGCCGGCCGTCGCCGTGCGGCGCCATCGCGGCGACGTGGAACGGCGACACGGCTTCGACGGCGCCGCTCGCCACGAGCTGGCGCGCCCGGATGCCGAGGGCGCCGCGCGCCGGCAGCGCGTCGGCCGCTTCGCCGCCGAATGCCGCGTCGACGGTCGCCTTGCGCAGGATCCAGACGATGCTGGTCCGCGGCGCCTGTTGGCGCAACTGGTCGAGCTCGATCAGCGCGTTGATCGCCGAATGACCGCTGCCGACGACCATGACGGTGCGGTCGGCGTAAAGATGGCGGTGGCGACCGAGCACGTCGGGGATGCCGTAGAAGATATTGTCGGATGCCGCGAGTTCGCCGGTGGCGGGCAGGCCGTCCGAGCCTGCCGGGTTCGGCGACGTCCAGGTCCCGGACGCATCGATCACGGCCTTGGCGTCGATCGTCACGGCGCGCCCGTCGGTCTCGACGCGCACGGTGAAGGGTCGCGTGTCGCGGCCAGCCGTCCTCACCTTATCGAGGCCTTTGCGCGTCACCGCGATCACGCGCGTGCCCAGCCGGATATGCGGGCGCAGCGCCGGCAGCGCGGCCAGCGGCTCGAGATAGCGCGCCACCAGCTCGGCGCCGGTCGGGATCGTGTCGCGGGGCGGATGGGACCAGCCCGACGCCGTCAGCAGCGCGACGGCGGCCGGGTCGGTGAGGAACTGCCACGGCGAGAACATCGCGACGTGCGACCACTGGCGCACGGTGTGCCCGACGGTGGCGCCGGCCTCGAGCACCAGCGGCGTCTCGCCGCGCGCCAGCACATGCGCCGCCGCCGCGAGGCCGATCGGGCCGCCGCCGATGATCGCGACCGGAAGGTTGGCTTCGATCATGACGACCCTCTCAGTTGGCGGATGGACGACGCGGCGCGGCGCTGCGGCGCGCGACGGAGATTTCTAGGAACTCGCCGGCGAAGCTGGCGAGATAGCGTTGCAGCTCAGCAAACCTGGGACGGTTGACGCGGTAACAGGTGAAGCGACCGCACTTCTCGGCCAGCACGAGGCCGGCCTGCACCAAGACCTTGACGTGATGACTGACCGCGGGTTGCGACAGCCCGAGCAGACCTTCGAGGTCGCTGGCGCACACGCGATCCTCGACCGTGCAGCAGGTGGCATCGGGCCGGTGCAGGAATTCGATGATCCGGATGCGCGCCGGGTCGGACAGCGCTTTGAAGAGGTGATCCCGTTCGTCCATGGGCGTGACCGCCGAAGCTCAAATTGTTGAGTGGTTATATATCGACAGATTTGAATGTGTCAATGGGTCTGAGTGCGGTTCTGTTTTTGGCCGGCGCGTTTGGACAGCGCCATCAGTCGGCCACGCCCGGCGCGCGCTGGATGTCGGCCGTGCGGCCGAGCTCGGTCGGCAGCAGGAAGGTGATCG
>JACQAI010000296.1 GCA_016195115.1 Pseudomonadota bacterium | reverse complement strand
TCCGTCGCCTTTGGCGACTCAATGCAAGTTCATTGCCAACAGGACCGAGGTGCCGAACAGGCTAACCGCGAGGATCGTGATCGCACCCAGCCGCTCGCCGCGGCTCCACGCTCGCCAATCCCGCACCAATCCGCGCATCGCCAGTCCCCTGCCGATCGTCTCAACCAACATCTTTGGACGATCGCGCTTACCACAGTCTTACGCAGGAAAACCGCGATTCGTGTCGGAATTAAGAAAAATTCATCGCACCGACATGGCGGGGCAATGCCCGTGCGGCGGGTTTGCTAGAGCCGCAGGGTGATGGGCTCCGGGTGGTCCGATTGCGCCATGACCTCGCCGATAATCGCGGCACGGGCGTAGCCGAGCGCGTGGAGCGCCGCGACGCAGTCGGCGGCGCGCTCGCCCGGCACGCTCGCGAGCAACCCGCCCGCGGTCTGCGGGTCGAAGATCAGCGGATAGCGCTCGCTCTTGGCCGCCTCGTCCAGATTGCGGATGGCGCGGCGCAGGCGCACGTTCTCGGGCTGCAGCGAGCTCAAGATGCCGCGCCGCACGGTCTCGAGCGCGCCGTCGAGCAGCGGCACCGCGGCAAGATCGAGCGCGACGTCGACCGCCGACGGCTTGGTCATCTCGACCAGATGGCCGAGCAGGCCGAACCCCGTGACATCGGTGCAGGCATGGGCGCCATGGTGGAACACGCAGCCGGCGGCGGCGCGGTTCGACTGCAGCATCGAGGCGAGCGCGCCGTCGACCCAGCGTCCCTTGGCCTGGTGGCGCATGTCGGCCGCCAGCAGGGTGCCGGTGCCGAGCGCCTTGGTCAGGATCAGGCGGTCGCCCGGGCGCATACCGCCCTTGCGCAGCAGATGGTCGCGGTCGGCCAGGCCATTGACCGCGAAGCCGAGCGCGAGCTCGGCGCCCTCGCTGGTGTGGCCGCCGACCAGCGCGGTGTTGGCGTCGCGGAACACCGCGAGCGCGCCCGACATCATCTGGAACAGCACGTCCTCGACCTTGGCCTCGATGCCGTAGGGCACCGTGGCGATGGCGAGCGCGGTCTGCGGCTCGGCACCCATGGCGAAGATGTCGCCCAGCGCGTGGTTGGCGGCGATCTGGCCGAACACGTACGGGTCCTCGATGAAGGCGCGGAAATAGTCGACCGAGTGCACCATGAGCTTGCCCGCCGGCACGTCGACCGCCGCGGCGTCGTCGGGCGCGTCGAGACCGATCACGACATCGTTGCGCCGCACCGGCTCGAGCGCGGCCAGCGCGCGGGTCAGCACCGAGCTGCCGACCTTGGCGCCGCAGCCGCCACAACGCATGGCGATCGCCGAGATCTCCTTGATGACGGCGCGGTCGGCCAGGCCGGCCGGCAGGCGCGCTGCCGCTGGCGCGGCCATGTCCGGCAGGTCGTTGTACTTGGCGATGAACCGGCGATCGATCCAATCCTTCCAGCGCCATACCAGGCGGCCCTCGAGCGCCCAGTCGCCGCGCACCGCCACGGCGTATTTGTCGCCGGTGCTGATCAGGCTCAGGAACTTGCGCTGCGGCCGGAACGGCCGCGCGGCGCGGCCGAGCAGCCGGCGACGCAGATTGTCGGCGAGCGGGCGGCCCTGGCGCACCGCGAACACGCCCGACTTGGGCCGCGGATGGGCGCCGACCGAGGCGATGTCGCCGGCGGCGAACACGTCGGGATGCGACACCGACTGCAGGCGCTCGTCGACCGCGATGAAGCCCTGGTCGTCGAGCGCGAGACCGGTTTCGCGCAGCCACGGCGCCGCCCCGGCCGCGGTCACCCACAGGATCTCGTCGAGCAGCAGCACGAAGCCGCCGGCGCAGTGCAGCTCGCCCTCCTCGACCCGAACGACGCGCGCGTCGGTGTGGACCTTGACGCCGCGCGCCGCCAGCACGCGGGCGAACTTCTGGCGCGCGCGGGCATTGAGGCTCGGCAGGATGTCGGGCGCATCGGTGATGACGTGGTATTGCAACCCGTCGGCCGAGAGGCCGGCGGCGGCGAACAAGCCGGCGAGCCGATGGCGCACCGCGAGCAGCAGCTCGACGCCGCCGGCGCCCGCGCCGACGACGCCGATCCGGGTCGGCGCGGCCGGGGTCGAGGGGCGCGCCAGCACGCGGCGCCACAAGGTGTCCCAGTGGGCGACGAAGCGGTCGATCGGCTTGACCGGGATGGCGTGCGCGGCCGCCCCCGGCACATCGGCGGTGTTCGGCGCCGAGCCGATGTTGAGCGACAGCAGATCGAAGGCGACCGGCGGACGATTGCGGCACAACACCCGCTTGGCGTCGAGGTCGAGCCCGATCACCTCGTCGTGATACAGCCGGGCGCCGGCGAAACGCGCCAGCGGCCCGAGATCGATGTGGGTCTGATCGAACTCGTAGTGGCCGGCGATCAGGCCCGGCAGCATGCCGGAATAGGCCGCATCGAGGTCGCGCGCGATCAGGGTCAGGCGCACGCCGGGCAGCGGCCGCATGCCGAAGCGGCGCAGCACCGCGACATGGCTGTGGCCGCCACCGACCAGCACCAGATCCTTGAGGATTGGCGTCGAAGAAGTCTGCATAACGACATCCGTCCCCGGCGCGCAGAAAAACTCAACCCCTCCCCCGCGCGAAGCGTGGGGGAGGGTAGGGAGGGGGCAACAGTGTCAGAGCACGGCGGCCGCGTCGCGTGGAGAGGGCGTGGCCCCCTCCCTACCCTCCCCCATGCCTGCGGCACGGGGGAGGGATGCGGCTACTTCATCGAGACCGGCGTCAGGTCCTGGAACCAGTTGCGGGCTTGCACGAAGCCCTGGACCTTGGGCGACATGGCGCGCGGGTTGAGGTCGTGGGCGACCCACAGCCAGTAGGCCTGGTCGACCATGCGGGTATGCGCCGCCCGCATCGCCTCGGCCTGCTCGGCCGGATCGAAGCTCGAGAACACCTTGTCGAGGTGGCCGTCGAGCACGTCGTCCTTGAGCTTGCCCCAATTGCCGCCGCGTGGCGGCAGGTACGCGCTGTGGAAGAGGCGCGCGAAGCCGAGATAGGGATCCAGGAAGGCGCGGCTGACGTTGATGCCGCTGATCTTGCGCGCGGTCATCTCGGGCGCGTCGGCGGTCAGGCGCGCGACGTTGGTCAGCGCGTTCCACTCATAGACCTCGAAGTCGAGCGCGATGCCGACCTCTTTGAGCTGCTGCTGGATGAACTCGTTCATCGCCAGCGGCTGCATCTGGCCCGAGCCCGAGGTCGAGATCGCGATGCGCGCCTGCACCGGCTTGGCCGTCGAGTAGCCGGCCTCGGCGAGCAGCCGCTTGGCCTCCGCCGGGTCGTATTTGATGTCGAAGGCCGGCTTGCCGAACCACGGATGATCGGGCTGCACCTGGCCCTTCGAGATCTCCATGGTGCCGCCGAGCAGCGTCTTGAGCGCGTCGCGGTCGAGCGCCAGGTTGGCGGCCTTGCGTACGCGCAGGTCGAGCCACGGCGAGCCGTCGATCATGCTCGGCTGGTAGCCCCAGTTGTGGGGATAGGAGTTGAGCACGATCTGCATGCCGGCCGAGCGCAGCTTGGCGATCGCGTCGGGTGCCGGCACCTCGATCCAGTCGACCTGGCCGGACAGCAGCGCCGCGGTGCGCGTGGTCGCCTCGGGCATCGGCAGCAGCACGACCTTGTCGAGCTTGGGCACCCGCTTGGCGTCCCAATAGCCGTCGTTGCGCACCAGCTCGATCTTCTCGCGCTGCACGACCGCCGTCACCTTGAACGGGCCGGTGCCTGACGGCTTCAAGGCGAACTGCGCCCAGTCCTTGCCGACCGCCTCCCACTGCTTCGGGCTCGAGAACAGCATGTAGCTGAGCTCGTAGGGGAACAGCCCGTTGACCACCCGCGTGCGGTACTCGACCGTGTCGTCGTCGATCTTGCGGTAGCTCTCCATCGACGGGATGCGCGCCGCGACCTGGGCGACCTGCTTGGGGTCGTATTGCGGCGACTTGTCGTTGAAGATTTTCTCGCAATTCCAGATGACGGCGTCGGCGTTGAACGGCGAGCCGTCATGGAAGCTGACGCCCCGGCGCAGCTTGATGGTCCATTTCTTCTGGTCGGCCGGGTCGACCGTCCACGAGGTCGCCAGGCCGGGCACGATGTCGGATGTCTTGGTCGCCGACGACATGTCCCAGTTGGCGAGACCGTCGTAGACCGTATAGCCGCCGAAGCGGTAGCCCTCGAAGCCCTGATCGGGCTGGCCGGTGATCAGCGGGATGTCGGCCGCCGTCATGCCGATGCGGAGCGTGCCTTGTGCCGCCGCCGGCGCGGCGGCGCCGAACAGGGCCAAGGTGCCGATGAACCAGGCGGTTGCCGTCCTGTGCATGGCTGCGATCTCCCCCGGAATGCCAAGCCTGGCCGCTCCGAGCAATTGCCGTGCCGGCTTGGCGGGGCGGCACGGCCGCGCTACTGATCGGGGCGCCATGACCACGCTGATCGAAACCACCGACGTTTCCAAGGCCTACGGCAGCTTCGTCGCGCTCGACCGGGTCAGCCTGGCGGTGCGCGCCGGCGAGTTCGTGTCGATCGTGGGGCCGAACGGCGCCGGTAAGACCACCTTGGTCAACCTGTTGACCGGGCTGCTGGTGCCGACCGCCGGTCACGTCCGCTTCAAGGGCCGCGACATCGCCGGCGCCGGACCGGTCGCGCTGGCCAAGCTCGGCATGGCGCGCTCGTTCCAGCTCGTCAACGTGTTCCCCGACTTGAGCGTGCGCGAGACGATCGCCGTCGGCGTGGTGTCGCGGCTCGGGCGCAGCGGCGCGTGGTGGCGCGCGCTCAAGCGCGACCGCGCGGTTCACGAGTCGGTCGAGCGGGTCGCGGCGCTGTTCCAGCTCGGGGCCAAGCTCGAGACCCGGGTCGCGACCCTGGCGCAAGGCGAGAAGAAGCTGCTCGACGTCGCCCGCGCATTCGCGCTGTCGCCCGAGGTGATCCTGATGGACGAGCCGACCAGCGGCGTTTCGACCGGCGACAAGCACACCATCATGCGCCTCTTGGTCGATGGTGCCCGAGAAGTTGGCGTGCAGGCGATCATCCAGGTCGAGCACGACATGGACCTGGTCGAGGAATATTCCGACCGTGTGATCGCGCTTCAGGAAGGCCGCGTGCTCGCCGACACGACGCCGGACGCCTTCTTCAAGGACGAGAGCCTGATCGCGACGGTGATCGGCAAAAGACACTGATCGCGATCGCGCCGCCACGCCCACGCGTCGCGGAGAGCTATTCCAGGTTCGCGTAGACGCGCTGGAGCAGCGCCTTCAGCACATCGAGCTCGCGTTGCGATAGCCCTCTAGCGGCCTCGCCCTCGCATGCGAGCGCGAACGGGATCAGCGCGCTGACGACCTCGCGGCCGCGCGCCGTCAGCCCGACGGTGACCTCGCGCAGGCTGGCCGCCGAGCGCGCGCGCGTGACGTAACCGAGCTGCTGCACCGTCCGGATCAGGCGCGACAGGGTCGAAGCATCGATGCTGGTGCGCTGGGCGAGATCGATCTGGCGCTGCGCGCCGTCCTCGGCCAGAACCGCGAGCACGCGCCACATCGGCACGGACAGGCCGAATTTCTCCGCCTCGCGCGAGAACGCGGCGACCAGGCGCACGCCGACGCGATTGACGAGGTAGGGAAGGTAGTCGCCGAGATCGAGCGTCGGTGCGTGGCGCGTCTTGACCGCGCTGCGCGCCATCGGTTCAGGCGCTCAGCTTGAGCTTGCCGAAGGCGGGCGCGATCTCGGCCATGAAGCGCTGCATCTGGTCCTTGACCATCTGGTGCGGCTTGAGACCGTAGTTGAAATAGAGGATGACCTCGCTGATGCCCGACGCCTCGATCGTCTTGAGATCGTCGATGATCTTGGCCGGCGAGCCGATCAGCACCGACTTCGAGGTTAGGCTCTCGGGTTTCAGGCTCTTCAGGATGCTGACGATCTCGATGAAGTACCGGTAGGACGGCGGCGTCTTGGCAGGGTCGGACGGGAACGCCGCGAGCAGCGCGTCCTGGAAATAGCGGATCAAGGCTTGGCGTCCATACGCCTCCTCTGCCGGCGTGTCGCAGATGTGGATGAAGTACGAGCACATGGTGCGCCGGCCCGGCCGGGCGTATTGGCTCTGGCACAGCTCGTTGTAGCTGCGCACCGCGTCGGCCAGCGAGCCGTAGACCATTGCGGCGGCGAACGGCGCGTAGATGATGTTCCAGTCGTGACGCGCCGCGAGCTCCATGGTCGGCCGCGAGAAGCAGGCGACGTAGGGCCGCAGCGGCTGTTGCAGCGGCCGCGGCCGCACCTCGATGTCCTCGAAGCGATAATGCTGGCCGCGATACGACCACTTGCCGGGCTCGGTCCAGGCGCGCCACACCACCTCGAGGCCTTCGGCGAAAATTTCCGCGGACTTGTCGAAGGCGACGCCGAACGGCGCGTACTCCTTGACATCGTAGCCGCGCCCGGCGGCGAAATCGACACGGCCGCCCGACAACAGGTCGAGCGTCGCCCAGTCCTCGGCGACCTGCAGCGGGTGGTGCACCGGCAGCAGCACGACCGCAGGCGCCAGGCGGATGCGCTGGGTCGCGCCGGCGAGCTGGGCCAGCAGCATGTGCGGGCTGGCGTTGACCCCGAGCAGGTTGAAGTGGTGCTCGCCGATCCACGCCGAATTCAGACCGACCGTCTCGGCCCACAGCGCCTGGTCGTAGATCTCGCGCACGAACTGCTCGGGCGTGCGCGAATTGCCCGGATAGCGATTGTCGCTCAGCGTGAAGTAGCCGAAGTCCATCGCGTCCTCCCGGGTTCGATTTCCCGGCAGGATACATGCACTCGCAACTGTTGTAAATGCACTAGTTAGGCCAGCGATGCTGGCTCAGCGACCGGGCACGAACTTCTTGTCGAGCATGGCGTGGATGCCCTTGTTGCCGTCGACCAGC
>JACQAI010000396.1 GCA_016195115.1 Pseudomonadota bacterium | reverse complement strand
GGAGCACAGAGGCATCCCCCGAGAAAACGTCAGCAAGCAGCAGCAGCTCTTTGCCATCCGTGCAACACGAAGACACTTGAATAAATCTTCCTTTGTAGCTGGG
Organism: Pseudomonadota bacterium; assembly: GCA_016195115.1. Taxonomy (GTDB): domain Bacteria; phylum Pseudomonadota; class Alphaproteobacteria; order Elsterales; family Elsteraceae; genus JACQAI01. Next base: position 4,467 of record JACQAI010000396.1, on the reverse strand, counting down.
AGAGAAGGATGGCAAAGTGCTTTCGTCCTTATTGCAGCAACAAATTCGTTTTGTTCACTGTCTACGCCGACATCGAGCATCATTTCACGCGCACCTACCGACGCCTGGTGCGCGCGGTCGATCCGGCCGAGCTTGGCGACATCGTCGCCGGCCTCGAGCGCCAAGCGCTCGGCCTGCTCGAGAGCGAGGGCTTCGTCGGCGCGCATGCCGAGCTCAAGCGCAGCGCCCGGCTGCTCTATCACGGCCAGTCGTTCGAGCTGCAGGTGCCGCTGGCCGCCGGAAAACTCGATCGCGCGCGCCTGGCCGAGCTCGAGGAGGCGTTCGGGCGCGAGCACGAGCGCACCTACGGCCATCGCGCCGGACCCGACGAGCCGGTCGAGCTGGTCAGCGTCCAGGTCGTCGGCCGCGGCGTGCCCGACGCGCCGCGCCTGCCCGAGCGCCTCAGCCTGGCCGCGCGATCGGCGGCGTCCGGCGCGGCGTCACGCCGGGTCTATTTCGGCCCCAAGGCCGGCTGGCTGGACACCTCGGTGATCACCCGCGCCGATCTCGCGACCGCGCGCCCGGGTCCGTGCATCGTCGAGGAATACGACGCCACCGCGGTCGTGCCGCCCCACGCCGAGGCCGGCCTCGATCGCTGGGGCAACATCGTCATGACCCTGACGCCCGCCAGCACCCGCCGCACCCGCTCTCGCCGCGCGGTGGTACCCGCCGCCTAGATCAGCACGAGCCTCGCAGCGTCGGAGTCGGTCGCTCCGCCCGATTGGGGGATGTGGGGATAGGAGGGGGATGAAGGGGATCATCATCCCGTGATCCGGCGATAGTCCGCGCGGTTCCGTCGCGGCAGCCGCAGCCGTGGGTTAAAACGCAATCCCTATCCCGTCATTGCGAGCGAAGCGAAGCAACCCAGACTTCTAGACTTCAGGCCAGCTCTTCGTACAAGTCTCGCCATTGTGGGTTCATCGCTTCGATCAGAACCAGCTTCTTTCGGCGCGATCCGGCCTTGATCTGCTTTTCACGCGCGATGGCTCCGAGCATGTCGTCATGCGGCTCGTACCAGACGAGCGTCTTGCAGCCATAGCGGCTGGTAAAGCTTGGCAGAAGGCTCTCGCGGTGCTCATAGACACGCCGGGGGAAGTCAGACGTGACGCCAGTGTAGAGCGTGCCATTGCGTCGACTGGCCATGATGTACACAGCTGGATTCTTCATGCGTTCGTATCTTCACGGGAGCACGCAAACGGAGTCGCCCGCTGGGTTGCTTCGTCGCTGCGCTCCTCGCAATGACGGCTAAACTAGGTTAGCGGCGGCCGCTGCGGCGGGGCGGGCGGGCGAACAGCTCGTCGGCGCTCTTCTTCTGGTCGTCCGACAGGCTGGCGTAGAGCGGCTTGAAGGCATCCGCGAACGACTTGTCGGCCGCCGCACGGGCGGCGGCGAAATTCGCGCGCTGGTCGAGCCGGTCGATCGCGCTCTGGGTCTGGTCACGCGCCCCGCGCGTCTGCTGCGCCATCTGGTCCATCTGGCGCGCGCTGGCGCGCATCGCCGTGGCGACCTGCTCCCAGTGCACCTGCTGGGTGTCGGTGATCTTGAGCTCGGCGCGCATGAAGGCGATGCGGCCCTCGATATGCCGGCCCGGCGACGGCCGCTCGCGCGGCGGCTGCGCGGTGCCGGGCGGCGCCTGCTGGGCGACGCCGGCGGTCGGCAGCAGGGCAGTCGCGCCGCCCAGGGCGAGCAGCGTGACGACGAGGGCGGTGGCGGCAAACGGGCGAGCGGGCATGGTCGACGTCCTTGGCATGGCAGGCGTTGTCGCTGGCTGTACGAAGCCGCCACGCCATCCATCCCCGAATTCACGGCGCTGCCCCCGATTTCGGTAGCGCCGTACCAAAAATACCGAGGTTCGCGGCGCTTTCGCCGCTGCTGCTAGGGTTGCGGCACGACGAAGACGTTGGCCGGCGCGACATCCTTGGCGAGCAGGGGCAGGCGCGCGACCTGGGCGTCGGTGTTGGCGGCGAGCGCGGCCAGCCGCGCCAGCTTTTCTGGCGTGAAGTCGGTGATACCGATCCGGGCGGCCTGGCGTGCAGCGTCGTCGGGGGTCATGTCAGGGCGGCCTCCTTGGCACGGACGGTCGGGCGGTGTTGGCGCCACGGCGTCGCGGCCTCGTAGGCGGCGGCGACGCGCAGCACGGTCGGCTCGTCGAAATAGCGCCCGGCGACCTGCAGGCTGAGGGGCAGGCCGCTTGCATCGAAGCCCATGCACTGGGTCAGAGCCGGATGGCCCGTGACGTTGAACACCGAGGTCGCCGAGGCCGACATGTATTCGATGGTCGCCGCCTCGTCGTCGTAGCGCGGCGTCGGCAGCATGGTGGCGGCGCAGATCACGGCGTCGCACCCGGCGATCACCCGATCGCTGGCGGCGGCGATTTCGCGGCGCCAGCGGGTCGCGCGGATGTAGTCGCTGGCGCGCACCGCCAGACTGCCCATCAGCTTCTCGCGCAGCGCCTTGCCCATCTCGGCATGGCGCTCGCGCAGATCGGCCTCGTGGATCGACAGCGACTCGGGCTGGCCGATCAGGCGCACGCACAGCCGGTAGTCTTGCACCGCGTAGGGCAGGTCGCACTCGACCAGCTCGGCGCCGAGTTGGCGCCACACCGTGAGCGCCGCTTCGAAGGCGTCGACGACCTCGGGCGCGGCCTTGATGTCCTTCTCATGGAAGCGGCGGATCACGCCGAGCCTGAGGCCCTTCACGCCGCGCCCGAGCCCGGCGGAGAAATCCGCCACGGGCCGGTCGACCGTGGTCGGGTCGCGCGGATCGTGGCCGGCGATCGCCTGCAGGATCAGGGCGCTGTCCGGCACCGTCCAGGTCAACGGCCCGGGGTAGTCGAGCGAGTAGGTGTTGGGCAGGATGCCGGCGACGCTCAGCAGGCCATAGGTCGGCTTGAGGCCGACGGTGCCGCACGCGGCGGCCGGCAAGCGGACCGAGCCGCCGGTGTCCGAGCCGAGCGCCGCCATGGTCAAGCCGGCGGCGACCGCGACCCCGGCGCCGGTGCTCGAGCCGCCGGCGAAGTGCTCGGTCGCCCACGGATTGCGCGGCTCGGGAAACGGCAGGTCGTTCTGGCGCTCGCCCAATCCGGTGCCGTACTCCCAGGTCGACAGCTTGCCGAGCAGGATCGCGCCGGCGGCCTGCAGACGCGCGTGCAGGGTGGCGTCGCGCGTCGGCACGTTGTCGAGCATCAGGCGCGACGACGCCGTGGTGCGGATGCCGGCGGTATCGTAGTTGTCCTTGAGCGCGTAAGGGATACCGTGCAGCGGCCCGCGCGGACGCCCGGCGGCGATCTCGGCCTCGGCGATGCGCGCCGCTGAGAGCGCCGCGGTGCCGGTCACGGTGATGTAGCCGTGCAGCACGTCGTCGACCGCGGCGATGCGCGCGAGCATCGCCTCGGTCAACGCCACCGGCGACAGCTCGCGCGCGGCGATGCGCCGCGCGGCTTCCGCAATCGTGAGGAAATGCAGGTCTTCAGACATCACAAAAGACTGTCATTGCGAGCGCAGCGAAGCAACCCAGAGTCGTGCGACGTTCCTCTGGATTGCTTCGTCGCTGGGCTCCTCGCAATGACGGCTGGAATTTGATTGGACTCGTTCATAGGACCAGCCGTCACTTCATGGTGATCGGCGAGAAATCCTGGATCCAGTTGCGCGCCTGCACGAAGCCGGTGACCTTGGGCGACATGGCGCGCGGGTTGTCGTCGTGCACCACCCAGATCCACATCGCCTCGTCGACCATGCGGGTGTGCATCTCGGCCATCAGGCGGCTCTGCTCGGCCGGCTCGAAGGCCTCGCGGACCTGGACCGCCAGGGCGTCGATCACCGGATCGCGCACGTTGCCCCAATTGTTGCCGTTAGGCGAGATCTTGGACGATTCGAGCACGCCGATGAAGCCGAAATCGGGATCGATGTAGGTCCAGCTGTTGTTGAGCGCATCGACGCCGGCGTTCTCCTTGGCCTGCGCGCCGATCGAGCGGCGCATCGTCATGGTGTTCCACTCGATCGCCTCGAGCTCAACCTGGAAGCCGACCGAGTTCAGGTTCTCCTGGATATACTGGTTCATCGCCAGCGGCTGCATCTGGCCCGAGCCCGAGGTCGAGATCAGCATCTTGGTCTTCGCCGGCTTGCCCGGCCCGTAGCCGGCCTCGGCGAGCAGCTTCTTGGCGGCGTCGGGATCGTATTTGACCTCGAAGCTCGGGTGGCCCCACCACGGATGGTCGCGCGGCACCTGGCCGACCGCCTCGGTGGCGACGCCGCCCAAGAGCTTGACGACGCCGGCGCGGTCGATCGCCAGGTTGGCGGCCTTGCGCACGCGCACGTCGGTCCACGGCGAGCCGGGCAGTCGACTGAGATGGTACGGCCAAACATGCGGGTAGCTGTTGGTGACGATCTGCATGCCGGCCTGGCGCAGCCGCGGCACGGCGTCAGGCGC
>JACQAI010000395.1 GCA_016195115.1 Pseudomonadota bacterium | reverse complement strand
TCGGCCGGGAAGGCCGCCAGCCCAGCATCGCCGATCGACTTGATGAGCCGCCCGCCGGCGTGCGTCAGGATCTTGCCGGTGAGCGCGAAATAACCCGTCATCAGGCTGAGCAGGCGCTGCGGCTCGGCCTTGTCGGCGTAACGCATGAAGGCGGTGAGGTCGTAGAAGCCGACCAGCAGCTCGCGCTCGGTCGGCACGGACAAGTCCGTCCAATAAGACATGGCGTCTCTCCTCGCTGTTCCATCGTCAGCAAGCGGCCCGAAACATCCGCCGGTATGAGGGGAATCGCCGGCCCGTGCGTCCGGCAGTTCGACGCAACTATCTCAAAGTTGCTGCGCCCCGGTCAAGTAGCGCCACCCGACCTACAGGAAGCCGATCGAGATCCAGGGGATGAGCGCGACCACGACGAGCGCTACGACCAGCGCGCCGATATAGGGCCAGATGCGCCACACCGCGTCGTCGGGATCGATGCGGCCGATCGCGCAGGCGCTGAAGAAGCCGACGCCGAACGGCGGCGCGAACAGGCCGATGCCCATGGCGAGGATCACGATCATGGCGTAGTGCACCTCGTGGACGCCCATCGACCGCGCGACCGGGAACAACAGCGGCCCGAACAGCACGATCGCGGGCAGGCCCTCGAGCACGCTGCCGAGGATCAGGAAGGCGACGATCGTGATCGCGAGGAAGCCGAGCTGGCCGCCCGGCACCGCGGCCATGCAGTCGACCAGCCATTGCGAGAAGCCGGACTGGGTGAGCGCCCAGGCCATCGCGGTGGCGGCGCCGATGATCAGCATGATGGCGCCGGTCAGCGACACGGTGTCGACCAGGATCGGGTAGATGCGCCGCCACACGAACGGCCGGTGGATCGTCAGCCCGAGCAGCACAGTGTAGACCACGCCGACGGTCGAGACCTCGGTGGCGGTGGCGACGCCCTCGACCACCGCGAAGCGGATGATCAGCGGCAACGTCAGTCCAGGCACGGCAATGAGCAGCGCGCGCCCGATCTCACCGCGGGAGGCCCGCACGGCCGTGGTCTCCGCGACGCCCCGCGATCGCCACCAGGCGACGATCACGAGGCCCAGCGCGGCGACCGCGGCCGGCAACAGGCCGCCGGTGAACAGCGCCGCGATCGACACGTTGGTGACCGAGCCGATGGCGATCAGCACCAGGCTCGGCGGGATGGTCTCCGACATCGCGCTCGAGGTCGCGAGCAGCGAGGCGAGCTCGCCCGGGTGGGTGCCGCGACGGCGCATCTCGGGGCACAGGATCGGCGCGATCGCCGCCATGTCGGCCGCCTTCGAGCCCGAAATGCCCGAGACCAGGTACATCGCGCCGAGCAACACGTACGTCAGCCCGCCGCGCACGTGGCCGATCAGCGCCGCCAGGAAATTGACCAACGCGCGTGCGATGCCGGTTGAATCCATCAAGAGGCCGAGCACGACGAACATCGGCACGGCGAGCAGCAGCAGGTTCGAGATGCCGTCGTCGATGCGGTTGACCACGATGGTGAGCGGCGCGTCGGTGACCAGCGCCAGGTAGGACAGGGTCGAGATGGCGAACGCGAAAGCGATCGGCACGCCCGCCGCGACGCACCCCGCGACGATCACGACGAAGAACACCACCAGGCTGCCGTGGCCCATCGCGATCAGCAGCGGCTGCGCCACCCACAGCGCGGCCGCGATGACCGCGACGACGGCAAGCGCGAGCAGGAACCCGCGCCACGTCTGGGTTTCGAGCAGACGCAGCAGCGCGATGACGGCGGCCAACGTGAAGCCGACCAGCAGTGCTGCGACGCGGTAGGCATCCGAGATGTGCAACGTCACCAGCTCGACGAAGCTCTGCTGCCCGAGATACTCCTGCGCCGGCAACAGGATCTCGAGCACGAAGGCGATCACGACCAGCGCCGCGATGGCGCCGAGGCGGTCGCCCCAGCGCGGCCCGATCCAGGCGATGAAGGTGGTGAGCCGCATGTGCTCGTCGCGGCGCAGCGCCACCACGGTGCCGCACATGGTCAGCCACAGGAACAGGAAGTTGGCGAGCTCGTCGGACCAGATCAGCGGGCTGTTGAAGACGTAGCGGGACACCACGCCGGAGAACAGGATGACGATCTCGGCCACCACCAACGTCGCGCCGGTCGCCTCGGCGGCGACGCCGATCGCGCGGTCGACCCGCAGCGCCAGGCGGCGCAGGCCGCCGGGCGGCGCGGCGGCGCCGACCAGCGGCGCCGCGACCCCCGAGCCGAGCCCCGAGGTCTCGCTGCTCATACCAGCGGGCCGACCGCCTTCTCCAACAGCGCCCACGCCCGGTCGCCCAGCTTCTTCTTCATGTCGGGATAGAAGCCCGACTTGCGCAGCGCGTCCTGGAACGGCTTGGTGTCGGGCGTGTTGAACGCCAACCCCTTCTCGGTCAGGTGCTTGATCTCGTTCTTGTCCATGACCTGCCAGTCGGCGCGCTCGGTGAGCGCGGCTTGGCTGAGGTGGCGATAGGCGAGCGCCTGCAGGTCCGCGGGCAGCTTGCGCCAAGCTTGATTGTTGAATGAAACATGCAGCCCGACCCACAGGTGGTTCGTCATGCTGCAGTATTTCTGCACCTCGTAGAGCTTGGCGGTGTCGATCAGGATCAGGGGGTTCTCCTGGCCGTCGACCACGCCGGTCTGCAGCGCGCTGTAGACCTCGCCGAAATTGATCGCGGCCGGCGAGGCGCCGAGATGCTTGAACAGCTCGATGAAGGCGGGCGCCACCGGCAGGCGGATCTTGAAGCCCTTGAGGTCGTCGGGCTTCTCGATCGGCTTGGTGCGCGTGGTGATCTGGCGGAAGCCGTGGTCGAAGCACTTGTCGATGCAGAAGAGCCCGACCTTCTCCGACAGGTCGCGCACGAACTTGCCGAGCTCGCCGTCCATCGCGCCCCAGATCTGGTCGTTGTCCTTGAAGGCGAAGCCGACGCCGAAGATGGCCGCCTCGGGGCTGCGCTGCGCCAGGATGTCGACCGACATCTGGTACATCTGCATGGCGCCGGAGACCGCCTGCGACATCATCGCGGTGTCCTGGCCGAGCACGCTGTTCGGATAGGCCGTGATGTCGAGCCGGCCGCCGCTCTCGTCCTTGATCTTTTTGAACGCTTCGACGCAGCGGATCATCATCGGATGCTCGGCCGGCAGCGAGCCGCCGAACTTGTAGGTGAACTCGGCCGCCCCGGCGGGCCGGGTGATGACGGTGGGCGCCACAATCCCGGCAGTTGCCAGGGCGGCGTTGGACAGCAGCTGTCGGCGCGATAGGGTCATGGCTTCCTCCCAATGTGCGCCGCGTTGGCCGCGCCGCTCCACAGACCTGCAGCGTGACGGGCTTCTTGGGGCTAGTCAAAGCCCCGTTGTCGCCTCCGGATCGCGACGACGTCTTGGTGGCGCAAAAATCCGTGATCGGCGTCGGGGCTAGGGCACGATGCGTTCGAGTTGACCCGATCCCAAAAATAGAACCGTCATCCCGGCG
>JACQAI010000394.1 GCA_016195115.1 Pseudomonadota bacterium | reverse complement strand
TGCATGTCGGCCGGCGAGCGCACCGGGGCCGCGCGCTTGCTGATCACGAAGAACGGCGAGCCCTGGTTGATGGTCGCGACCACGACCACCGGCGCGGCCTCGTTGGCGATCGCCTTCATGATGTCGGCGCCGCCGGTGCGCGACATCAGCGCCTGGCCCGACAGCACCTGCTGCACGCTCTGGGCCGAGCCGCGCCCGCCCGCGATCGTGACGTCGAGACCTTCGCGCTCGAAATAGCCGCCGGCCTTGCCGATCAGGTCGGGCGCGAACGCCACCAGGTAGCCGAACGGCGTGACGAAGGTCATCTTGCGCGGCGTCTGCGCGCCGACGCGCGGCGCGGCCAGGCCGACGCCGAGCGCCGCCGCGCCGGCGAGCAGCCGACGGCGGTCGATCGCACGCGTCATCGGACGGCCCCCGATGCGCCGAGCGAGCGGCGCAGCGCCAGATACTCGCCCGCGAGCTCGCAGTAGTTCGGCACGTTGACCCGCATGAATTCGCGCTCCTCGGGCTTGATCTCGCGCACCGGCTTGGCCGGGCAGCCGGCCCACAGCTCGCCGCGTTTGACCCGTTTGCCCGGCGACACCACGGCGCCGGCGGCGACGATGGCGTCCTGCTCGACCAGCGCGCCGTCGAGCACGATCGCGCCGATGCCGACCATGGCGCCGTCCTCGATCGTGCAGCCGTGCAGCACGGCGCCGTGGCCGATCGTGACGTCGGCGCCGATCGAGGTCGGAAACAGGTCCTTGAAGACGTGGATGATGGTGCCGTCCTGGACGTTGGTGCGGGCGCCGATGCGGATCCAGTGGTCGTCGCCGCGCACCACCACGTTGAACCACAGGTTGGCGTCGTCGGCGATCGTCACCCGGCCGATCACGTAGCAGCTCGGCGCCAGGTAGACGTTGGCGCCGAGGGTCGGCCACACGCCCTTGTAGGGCAGCACCGAGCCCGTGGTCGCAACCGGTTGGTCCATGAAGCGTCCGCCTTTCGCCGCCGTTTTGAGGTAAGCCCTTACCGGCAATCTAGGCGCCGAGGCTGGCCGCCCGCAACGCCTGTCGATAAGCTCGGTTGCCAGGGAGAAGAGCATGGATCGGATCGGCATCGTCGGCGCGGGCTTGGTGGGGCGGGCGTGGGCGATCGTGTTCGCGCGCGCCGGCTTGTCCGTGGTGCTGCACGACCGCTCCGACGCGATCCTCGATGCCAGCTTCGGCACCATCGACACCAGCTTGGCCGATCTGGCCGCGGCCGGGCTGCTGCGCGAGCCGCCGGCGGCGGTGCGCGCCCGCATGGCGCGCGCCGCCACGCTGGCGGATGCCCTGGCCGGTGCAACCTACGTGCAGGAGAGCCTGCCCGAGCTGCCGGCGGTCAAGCGCGAGATCTTTGCGGCGATGGACGCCATCGCGGCGCCCGACACGATCCTGGCGAGCTCGACCTCGGCGATCCCGGGCTCGTCGTTCACCGAGGGCCTGAAGGGGCGGGCGCGCTGCCTGGTCGTCCACCCGGTCAACCCGCCGCACTTGGTGCCCTTGGTCGAGCTCTGCGGCGCGCCGTGGACCGCGCCCGAGGTGATCCAGCGCACCCGCGTGCTGATGGAGCGCGCCGGCCAGGTGCCGATCACGGTCAAGCGCGAGCTCGAGGGCTTCATCCTCAATCGCCTGCAGGCGGCGCTGCTCAACGAGGCGTTCCGACTGATCGACCAGGGCTACGTCAGCGCCGACGATCTCGACAAGACGGTCAAGGACGGGCTCGGTCTGCGCTGGGCCTTCATGGGGCCGATGGAGACCATCGACCTCAACGCGCCGGCCGGCGTCGCCGACTATCTGGCGCGCTACAGTCCGTTCTTTCGCCGGGTCGACACCGAGATCAGAGCGGCGGCGCCGTGGCGCGACGAACTCGGTGCCCGGCTCGAGCAGGCGCGCCGACAGCAACTGCCCGCTGCGCGGCTCGGTGAGCGCGCCGCCTGGCGCGACCGCCGGCTGATGGCGCTGCTCGCGCACAAGGCATCGTTCTCGGGCGAGCCATAGGCTCGACCCGGGGGCCGAGATGACCAAGGCTTCCAAGGAGTGACGACGATGGCCCGCGAGCGAAAAGTCATCATCACCTGCGCCGTGACCGGCTCGATCCACACGCCGACCATGTCGCCGCATCTGCCGATCACGCCCGACGAGGTTGCCAAGGGCGCCATTGCGGCGGCGGAGGCGGGTGCCGCGATCTTGCATCTGCACGCGCGCGATCCCAAGGACGGCCGGCCGACCCCGAGCGCCGACGTGTTCATGCAGTTCCTGCCGCGCATCAAGCAGCAGACCAAGGCGGTGGTGAACATCACCACCGGCGGCGGCCACGGCATGAGCCTGCAGGACCGGCTGCAGGCGCCGCTCAAGACCAAGCCGGAGATGTGCTCGCTCAACATGGGCTCGATGAATTTCGGCCTCTACCCGGCGCTCAACCGCTACAAGGACTGGAAGTACGAGTGGGAGCCGCAGTATCTCGAGGCTTCGCGCGACTTCATCTTCCGCAACACCTTCAAGGACATCGAATACATCCTCAAGGAGCTCGGCGAGGGCTGCGGCACCAAGTTCGAGTTCGAGTGCTACGACGTCGGCCACCTCTACAACCTGGCGCACTTCCTCGACCGCAAGCTCGTCAAGCCGCCGCTGTTCGTGCAGACCATCTTCGGCATCCTGGGCGGCATCGGCGTCGATCACGAGAACGTCATGCACATGCGCACGATCGCCAACAAGCTGTTCGGCGATCAGTACCAGTGGTCGGTGCTGGCGGCGGGTCGCCACCAGATGCCGCTGATCTCGATGGCCGCGATCATGGGCGCCAACGTGCGCGTCGGGCTCGAGGACAGCCTGTGGCTCGGTCGCGGCCAGCTCGCCGAGAGCAACGCCGCCCAGGTGACGCGCATCCGGGAGATCCTCGCCGGCCTGTCGCTCGAGATCGCCACCCCGGACGAGGCGCGCGAGCTTCTCGACCTCAAGGGCGGCGACCGGGTGGCGTTCTAGGGAGTGACCGCTGCCGAAGCGATGACCCGTCTCGGTCGCCGGTCAACGCGCGGCGCGGCGGCCGTGCTCGTGGCGGTGTTGGTCGGCACCGCGGCGCAGGCCGCCAACGTCAGGGTCACGGTCGATCGCGTGCCCAACGCGCGCGGCCAGGTGCATGTCGACGTCTGCGACGAGGCGACGTTCCTCGGACCCAACTGCCCGTTCGACGCCTTCGTGCCGGCGCGCCGCGGCCGCGTCACCGTGACGGTGCCCAACGTGCCGCCCGGGCGCTACGCCGTGGTCGCCTACCACGACGAGAACGCCAACCGCGACCTCGATGTCAACGCGCTCGGCATGCCGAAGGAGCCCTACGGCTTCAGCAACGATCCGCCGATGCTGCTCGGCCCGCCCTTGTTCAAGGACAGCGCCTTCGAGGTCGGCGCCGCCGACGTGCAGGTGAAGATCCGCCTCAAGCGTTGATCGAGGGCGGGCAAGCAACTCGCTTCAGGAGGGCAGCCATGGCCGATCGCTTCGATGTCGTCGTGTTGGGTGCGGGCAATGCCGGGTTGGGCGCCGCCGGCGTCGCGCGGGCGGCCGGCAAGTCGGTCGCCGTGGTCGAGGACTGGGACGTCGGCGGCACCTGTCCGATCCGCGGCTGCGTGCCCAAGAAGGTGCTGGTCGCGGCGGCCCAGGCGCTCGATCACATCGAACGCGCCAAGCACCATCACATCACGGTCGGCCCGGCCAAGCTCGACTGGGCCAAGCTGATCGAGCGCGAACAGGGCATCGTCACGGGCGTGTCCGAGGAGTTCGAGCGCAGCCTGGCGCAGCGCGGCATCGTCTTGGTGCGCGGCGCCGCGAAATTTGTCGGACGCACCGCGATCGCGGTTGGCGATCGCCGGCTCGACGCCGGCAAGATCGTGATCGCGACCGGCTCGAAGCCGCGACAGCTGCCGATCCCGGGCTTCGAGCACACGATCACGAGCGACGACATCCTGACCGGGACAAGCCAGCCCGAGTCGCTGGTGTTCATCGGCGGCGGCGTGATCGCGCTCGAGTTCTCCCACGTCTACGCGCGCGCCGGCACCAAGGTGACGATCCTCGAAGCGCTGCCCCGGCTGTTGCCGCCGCTCGACGCCGACCTGGCCGAGCAGGTCGCCCGCGAGACCCGGCGCATCGGCGTCGAGGTCGTCACCGGCGTCAAGATCACGGGCGTGGCACCAAGCGGCGCGCGGTTTGCGGTCGAGTACGAGAAGGACGGCACGCGCCACACGGTCAACGCCGCACGGGTGGCGAACGGCGCCGGTCGGGTCGCCGACGTGCTGCGGCTCGAGCTCGACGCGGCCGGCATCAAGCACGACGGGCCGGCGATCGCGGTCGACGACTACCTGCGCAGCACCAGCAACCCCGACGTGCTGGTCGCCGGCGACGCGCTCGTCGGCCCGCCGCAGCTGTCGCCGATCGCGACCTATGCCGGCCGTCTCGCCGGGCGCAACGCCATCGGCGACGCGCCCGCCAAGGCCGACTACTGGGGCATCCCGTCCTGCGTCTACACCGTGCCGGCGGTCGCCAGCGTCGGGCTGACCGAGGCCAAGGCGCGCGAGCAGGGGCTCAAGTTCGCCGTCAAGGTCAACGACATGGCGTCGTGGCGCTCGACCCGCACCTATGCCGAGTCGGTCGCCTGGGCCAAGACGTTGATCGAGGACGGCACGCGGCGCATCCTCGGCGCGCACATGATCGGCCACGACGCCGAGGAGGTCATCCAGATGTTCGCTTTCGCGATGCGCCGCGGGCTCGGCGCCGAGGCGATCGAGGACATGGTGTTCGCCTATCCGACTTTCATGTCGGACTCGAAATTCCTGATCTGATGCTACGCCAGCGCGGCTTTCAGTTGTTCCTGCTGGCGCTCGCGGTCTTCCTGGCGTTGGCGTATTTCGGGCCGCGCCTCGGCTTGATCGGCTGCGAGAGTTTGCCTCAGCTGTCGATCGGCCCGTGCGCCGTCGGCCAGCCGCGCAACCCCAACCCGTAAGAACGCCGTTGGCTTGGAATGGAACGGGGCACGCTTGTCTCCACGCAACAACGCGTCATGCTCGGGCTAGGCCCGAGCATCCACGCCTTGGGGTCCGCCACGCTCCCAAGGCGTGGATCCTCGCGCCAAGCGCGAGGATGACGGTCTATTGAATGGAGCGTTATCAATGGCGGCGGCGGACGAGCTGAAAAGATCCATCACGGTGTGCATGTTCGACCAGTACGGCACCGTGGTCGATATGCAGGGCGGCTTGATCGAGGTCGCGACGCCCTACCTCAAGGCCAAAGGCTGGGCCGGCAAACCCGACTCGTTCGTGACCTGGTGGCGGCGCACCCACTTCGAGAACTCGATGATCGACGCGCTGCTCGGCAAGACGCACACTCCCTATCGCGAGATCGGCCACGGCGCGGTCGCTCACGTGCTCGAGCGCGCCGGCATTGCCCACACGATGGACGAGGTCCGTGCGCTGGTCGGCGCGATCGAGCGCCTGAAGCCGTTCCCCGAGGTGCCGGCGGCGCTGGCGCGGCTCAAGACCCGCTACCAGCTGGTCGTGCTGTCGAACGGCGATCCCGACATGCTCGAGACTGCCAAGCAGCACCACGGCATCGCATTCGACCAGGTGATCTCGGTGGCGGTCGCCAACGCCTTCAAACCGCACGTCGCGACCTACACCAAGGCCGCCGAGATCGTCGGCGTGCCGATGGAGCGGGTGCTGTTCGTCGCCAACCATGCGTTCGACTGCATCGGCGCCAAGTCGGCCGGCATGCGCACCGCGTTCATCGACCGCCGGCGCCGGCCGTTCGGCCTGACACCGCACCAGCCCGACCTGATCGTGCCGAGCATGACGGCGCTCGCCGAGCTCCTGGCGTAGCTCAGTCGGCGAAGAAATCCCGCAGCAAGCGGTTGACGGTGTCGGGCGCCTCGACCTCGGGCAGGTGGCCGATGCCGTCGAGGATCTCGAGCTGCGCCTGCGGCGCCGCCTTGGCGAGCACCGCGGCGTTGCTGTCGATCGGGTTCACCTTGTCCTCGCGGCCCGAGATCATCAGCACGGGGAACGTCAGCATGGGCGCGACCTCGGCCGGGCTGTAGCCGTCGGCCATGCCGAGCTTGACGCCGTGCATGAAGCCGCGCGGGTTGGTCGCGCGCACGACCTGCTGGACCAGCGCGATGGTCTCGGGCGGGGTGTTGGGGCCGACCAGGGCGGCGACGCGGGCACCGAAGCCGTAGCCGCCCTGGGCGATCTGCGCCTGGCGCGTCGCCAGGGTTTTCTGCCGGTCGGCCGCGCTCAGGCCGCGCGGGCCGACGCCGGTGCCGGTCATCGCCAGCTTGATGATGCGCCCGGGGTGGTGGATGGCGAAGCATTGGGCGACCCGGGTGCCGAACGAGTTGCCGACCAGGCGGACGCGCTCGAGCCCGAGCGCGGCGAGGAAGTCGGCGAGCGCGTCGGCGTAGTCCTTGCAGCCGGGGTCCTCGGAGGCAAAACCGTCCGACAGCATGAAGCCGGGCGCGTTCCAGGCGATCACGCGGTAGCGGTCGGACAGGCCGGCGAACTGGAAGCGCCAGTGCATGGCGTTGGCGCCGACGCCGTGCAGCAGCACCAGCGGCGGCGCATCCGCTCGGCCCGCCGCCATGTAGCTCCAGCGATCACCGAGATACTTTTGCCGCGCACCGTCCGGGATCGCGGCGAACGCGAGGTCGGGCAGCGGCGGCAGCGCCATCGGCTAGACGCGGCCTTCCATCTTCAGGGCGTGGGCCTCGTCGCCGTAGATCAGGCCGCCGTCGATCACCAGGGTCTGCGCGGTGACGAACGACGTGCCGGCGCACAGGAACAGCGCGCCGTCGGCGATGTCCTCGGGCTTGGCCATGCGGCCGAGCAGGGTGCGCCTGACCGAGTTCTTCTTGCGCTGCTCGGGCCAGGTCTTGGTCCACGGCGAGTCGACCAGGCCCGGCGCGATCGCGTTGACGCGCACCTCCGGCGCCAGCGAGCGCGACAGCGCGACCGTCATGCTGATCACGCCGGCCTTGGTCGCGGCGTAGACCAGGCTCGAGCCGCGCATGTGCAGCCCGGCGATCGAGGCGATGTTGACCACCGCGCCCTTGGACGCCACCAACGCCGGCTTGGCCGCGCGGGTGACGCGAAACATGCCGATCAAATTGACCTGCATGAGCTTGTTCCAGAACTCGTCCGTCATGGCGTCGAGGTCGCTGTAGTCGTAGGGCTCGGTGCCGCCCGGCGTGCCGGCGCAGTTGATCAGGTAGTCGAGCCGCTTGCCGGTGGCCGCTCACCAGCACGGCCTTGCCCTTGAGATCGGCGGGCAGCATGGCGTCTCCTCCGCTGGACGTCTGTCGCGGCCATGGTATCGGCGCGGGCGATGCGTGTCACGGTGGCGCGCGGATCGACCGAGGCCGTACACTGGCGCGATGTCCGACCTGCTCTCCCTCGAGGCCCGCGTCGTCCCCGTAACCGGCGTATCGGCCGGCCTCGGCTGCGCGATGGCGCGCGCCGTGGCGGTGGCGCCGTGAGGATGTGCTGGCTCTGCGTCGTCCTGCTGCTCGCGGCCTGTGCGGTGCCGATCGAGGTCGAGCCCAAGGGCGAGGGCAAGTACGAGCTCACCATCGAGAACGACTTCAACACCCGCGCCCAGGGTGCCGAACGCCTGCTTGCCAAGAAGGCCGAGGCGCTGTGCCCCGACGGCTATGACCGCCTGCGCCGTCGCGCGCTCTACAAGCGCCGCGCCGTCACCGACTACATCAACTGGGAAATCCAGTGCTCGTGATGCGGCGCGCGCAAGGCACCGCGGTGCCACCTACTTGACCGTCATGCTCGGGCTTGGCCCGAGCATCCACGCCTTCCTTCCCGTCACGCCGCACCTAAGGCGTGGATCCTCGCGCCAAGCGCGAGGATGACGGTTTGTTGTGTTGTAACGCCGGGGAAACGCTGGGAGCCGGCGTCACAGCGCGCGCTCGATCACCGGCAGGACGACGTGGGACGGGTGCGCGGCGTCGACCAGCACCGAGTTGGTCGCGCGCTGCCGGCGCGCGGCCGTGCCTTCGGGCTCGCCGGTGTTGGGGTTGACGTCGAAATGCGGGAAGTTGCTGCTCGAGACGTCGAGGCGGATGCGATGGCCGCGCTTGAACAGGTTGGAGGTTGGGAACGGCTCGATGGTGATCGCGTAGATCGTCCCGGGTGCCATCAGGGTCGGCCGCTCCCATGACTCGCGGTAGCGCACGCGCAGGATGCCGTCGGTCAGGTTCATGGCGAAGCCATCGGGGTAATTGGGGTTCGCCGGATAGACGTCGATCAGCTTGACGGTGAAGTCGGTGTCGGGACGGCTCGAGGTGATCCACAGCTTGGCCACGATCGGCCCGGTGATCTCGACGTCGCGGGCGAGCGGCGCGGTCTCGAACACCAGCACGTCGGGGCGCTCGGCGAGCGTACGGTAGGGCTCGCCCGCGCCGAAGATGCGCGGACCTTCGCGTTGATCGAAGGCGCCGCCGACCATGATCGGCGCACCCGACGTGATGGTGCCGCCGATCGACGGCACCGGCCGCGCCGGATCGAACTCGTAGGACAACGGCACGGCGCGCTCGGCCGGTCGCGAGGTCGCCAACCGGCGGTCGCCATGCAGGTAGAACGGCGTCGGCCGCGCGTCGGCCAGCGGCCAGCCGGCGGCACTGCGCCAGGCGCCGCCATGATCGAGTCGGCCGGCGGCGGTCTTGCGGCCGCTGCCGCCGCCCATCACGAACACGCGTACCGGCGGCTCGGTCTCGACACCGTTCTCGACACCCTTGAGCCAGCGGTCGAACCAGCG
>JACQAI010000393.1 GCA_016195115.1 Pseudomonadota bacterium | reverse complement strand
CGGACGCGATCGCGCGGCTGCGCGCGATCTACTCGGGAACGACCGGGTACGAGCTGAGCCACATCCAGGACCCGGAGGACCGCGCCTGGTTGTCCGAGGCGATCGAGGATCGCCGCTTCTACCGCCACTTCGGCGTCGATGTGATCGGGCTGGTGCGCGCGGCCTGGGTCAACCACCGCGCCGGACGGGTCGTGCAGGGCGGCAGCACCTTGACCCAGCAGGTCGCCAAAAACTTGTTTTTGACGAACGAAAAAAGCTTCAAGCGCAAGGTCCAGGAGGTGCTGCTGGCGCTCTGGCTCGAGCACCGCTACTCGAAGGACCAGATCCTCGCGATCTATCTCAACCGGGTCTATCTCGGTGCCGGCGCCTACGGCGTCGACGCCGCCGCGCGGCTCTATTTCGGCAAGCCGGCGACCCGCGTCAGCCTGCACGAGGCCGCCGTGTTGGCCGGCCTCCTGAAGGCACCGGTGCGCTACAGCCCAGCGCGCGATCCGGGGCTTGCCGCGGCGCGCGCCGACATCGTGCTGGGCGCCATGGTCGACGCCGGCTACGCGACCGCCGAGCAGGCCGAGGCGGCCCGCCGCGACATGGTGTCGATCGCGCGCGCCGCCGACAAACGCCCCGGCCACTATTTCGCCGATTGGATTGCCGACCAGCTGCCCGGCTTCGTCAACTACGGCGATCGTGACCTGGTCGTGGCGACGACCCTCGATCCGATCCTGCAGCGCGCCGCCGAGGCCCAGGTCGCGACCCTGATGGCGGCCGAGAGCACGCGCCGCAAGGCCCACCAGACCGCGGTCGTGGTGCTGGCGCGCGACGGCGCGGTGCGCGCCATGATCGGCGGCCGCGACTACGCGCAGAGCCAGTTCAACCGCGCCGTCTCGGCGCTGCGCCAGCCCGGCTCGTCGTTCAAGCTGTTCACCTTCCTGGCCGCGCTCGAGGCCGGCCTGACCCCGGCGTCGACCGTGCTCGACGCGCCGATCCGGGTCGGCGGCTGGGCGCCCGACAATTACGAGGGCCGGTATCTGGGTGAGGTGAGCCTCGCCGATGCCATGGCGAACTCGCTCAATAGCGCCACCGTGCGGCTGATTCAGCAGGTCGGCATGCGGCGGGTCAGCGCGCTGGCGCACCGGCTCGGCATCACGGCGCCGATCCCCGACAACCTGTCGATCGCGCTCGGCACCAGCGAGGTCAGCCTGCTCGAGCTGACCGGCAGCTACGCCGCGGTGGCGGCGGGCGGCATCGGGGTGTGGCCCTACGGCATCGCCGAAGTGCGCGACCGCGCCGGTCACGTGTTGTGGCGCCGCGCCGGCTCGGGGCCGGGCCGGGTGCTGACCCCAGAGGTGGCGCGCGAAGCCGGCGTGCTGCTCGGCGAAGTGGTGCGCCGCGGCACCGGCAAGGCCGCCCAACTGCCGATCCCGGCGGCCGGCAAGACCGGCACGACCCAGGACTACCGCGACGCATGGTTTGTCGGCTACGCCGGCGGTCTGACCGCCGGGGTGTGGTTCGGCAACGACGACAATGCCGCGATGGACAAGGTCACCGGCGGCGACCTGCCGGCCCGCCTGTGGCACGCGATCATGCAGGCCGCCATCGGGGCCAGCCAATCGGCCGCGGCCGGACCGGCGAGACCAGCCGCCGCTCAGCCGTAGCGCAGCAGCGACTTGCCGTGGCGCTTGAGCCAGGCCTTGGAACGCTCGGCGTCGGGCATCAGGCGGTCGACCGTGGCCCAGAAGCGCTTGCTGTGGTTCATCTCGGCCAAGTGCGCGACCTCGTGGGCGATCACGTAGGTCATGACGTGCTCGGGCGCCAGCACCAGCCGCCAGGAGAACGCCAGGTCGCCGTTGGCGGCGCAGCTGCCCCAGCGGGTCTTGGGATCGCGCAGGGTGACGCGCCGCACCTTGCGGCCGAGCTTGCCGGCCAGCGCGAAGGCGCGCGGCACGATCTCGGCGCGGGCGCGGGCGCGCAGGAAGTCCTGGATGCGCCGGGCGAGGTGCTCGGACGCGCCTGACACCAACAGCTCGCCGTCCTTGACGAACACCGGTGGGCCGCGGTCGCCGAAATGCCGGATCCAGTAGGATTGGCCGAGGATCGGCACCACCGAGCCGGGCGCGAACGGCACCCGCGGCGGCAGGTCCTTGAGCCGCGCCGCCAGCCAGCCGGCGTGCTGCTGCGCGAAGCCGAGCGCCTGCTTGATCGAGGCGCGCGGCGGCACCACCAGCTCGAAACCGTCGTCCGCCGGGTCGAATTTGAGCGACACCCGGCTGGCCCGCGGGCTCGCGCGCACCGCGATCTCGATCGGGCCGACCGAGGTCACGACCACCACCGTCGCGGGCATCGATCGCCGCGGCGCCAGCAGCGCTTTCAAGGGACGTCTGACGGGCATTTGATCCGTGATAGCACGTCCGCGGCGGCCCGACAGCCCCCTTGCGCGGCCCCCCTTGCGGGCCGGCGGCGGCAAGGGGAGACTGTCATAATTCGGTATCAGAATGGCGCTACGACCGAGGCTCGGTTGGGCGCGATAACAACGGGGAGAGCTAGACCATGCGCATGCGCACGCTCACGATTTTTCTGACCACGACGGTGCTGGCGAGCGTCGCGGCGGGTTCGCTCGGTCAGGCGCAGACGTCGAAGCCGGCGATCGAGCTGCAGTGGTGGCATGCCATGACCGGCGCCAACGGCGATCGCGTCAACAAGATCGCCGACGGCTTCAACGCCACGCAGTCCGACTACAAGGTCGTTACCAGCTTCAAGGGCAGCTACACTGAAACCTTGACCGCGACGATCGCGGCGTTCCGTTCCGGCAACGCACCGCACATCGCGCAGGTGTTCGAGGTCGGCACCGCGACCATGATGGGCGCCAAGGGCGCAATCAAGCCGGTCTATCAGCTGATGGCCGACGCCGGCGAGCCGTTCGATTCCAAGGCCTATCTGCCGGCGATCACCGGCTACTACAGCACGGCCGACGGCAAGATGCTGTCGATGCCGTTCAACAGCTCGACCTCGGTGATGTACTACAACAAGGACGCCTTCAAGAAGGCCGGCCTCGATCCCGACAAGCCGCCCAAGACCTGGCCCGAGTTCTTCGACGCCGCCAAGAAGATCCGCGCCGCCAACGCCGCGCCGTGCGGCTTCACGGTCGGCTGGATGTCGTGGACCCAGATCGAGCAGTTCAGCGCCTGGCACAACGTGGCGATCGGCACCAAGTCGAACGGCCTCGGCGGCGCCGACACCGAGCTCAAGTTCAACGGGCCGTTGCAGATCAAGCACCTCCAGGCGCTGATCGACGCCCAGAAGGACCGCGTGTTCGAGTACGGCGGCCGCGAGCGTCAGCCCGAGGGCAAGTTCCCCAACGGCGAGTGCGCGATGATCCAGACCTCGTCGGGCTTCCTCGGCGAGGCGATCGCCAATTCCAAGTTCGCGTTCGGCGTCACCATGCTGCCGTACTATCCGGACGCCGCCGGCGCGCCGCAGAACTCGATCATCGGCGGCGCCAGCCTGTGGGTGATGGGCGGCAAGAAGCCCGAGGAGTACAAGGGCGTCGCCAAGTTCTTCAGCTACCTCTCGCGCACCGACGTGCAGGTCGACACGCATACGGTCACGGGCTACCTGCCGATCACCGTGGCGGCCTACAAGGCGACCAAGGACAGCGGCTTCTATGAGAAGAACCCGGGCCGCGAGACGCCGATCCTCGAGCTGCAGAACAAGGCGCCGACCGAGAACTCGATGGGCCTGCGCTTCGGCAACATGGTGCAGCTGCGCGACGTGTTCGCCGAGGAGATCGAGAACGCGCTCGCCGGCAAGCAGAGCGCCAAGGAGGCGCTCGACAAGGCGGTGACGCGCGGCAACGCGATCCTGCGCCAGTTCCAGAAGTCGTCGTCGTAACGGCCGCCACCGCTCTCCCGCATCAAACCCTCTCCCCCATCGGGGGAGAGGGAAGGGTGAGGGGGCGGACAGCTATGACAATTGTGGCCTGAATGGAACGCCGCGCGATATTCGGCAACCGGGTGCTGCCCTACGCGTTGGTCGCGCCGCAGCTCGTGATCACCGTGCTGTTCTTTTTCTGGCCGGCCTTTCAGGCGGTCCACCAGTCGGTGCTGCTCGAGGATCCGTTCGGGCTGTCGAGCCGTTTCGTGTGGTTCGAGAACTTCGAGGCCGTGCTCGGCGACGAGTTCTATCTGAACTCGCTCGGTGTCACCGCCCTGTTCAGCCTGTCGGTGGCGGCGCTGTCGCTCGGCATCGCGTTGCTGCTCGCGGTGCAGGCCAACAACGTCATCCGCGGCAGCCACACCTACCGCACCTTGCTGATCTGGCCCTACGCGGTCGCCCCGGCGGTGGCGGGCGTGCTCTGGCTGTTCATGTTCCACCCGTCGATCGGGCTGTTGGGCCAAGGGCTGCGCGCGCTCGGCGTCGACTGGAACTATCTGCTCGACGGGCCGCAGGCGCTGCTGCTCGTGATCCTCGCCTCGGCCTGGAAGCAGATCAGCTACAACTTCATCTTCTTCCTGGCCGGGCTGCAGTCGATCCCGAAATCGCTGATCGAGGCTGCGGCGATCGACGGCGCCAGCCCACGTCACCGCTTCTGGACGGTGGTGTTCCCGCTGCTGTCGCCGACCGCGTTCTTCTTGTTGGTCGTCAACATCGTCTACGCCTTCTTCGACACCTTCGGCGTGATCCACGCCGTAACCGGCGGCGGCCCCGGCAAGGCGACCGAGATCCTGGTCTACAAGGTCTACTACGACGGCATGATCGCGCTCGATCTCGGCGGCTCGGCAGCGCAGTCCGTAATCCTGATGGCGATCGTGATCGGGCTGACGGTGGTGCAGTTCCGCTACGTCGAGAAGAAGGTCCACTACTGATGGTCGAGAACCGGCCGATCGCGCGCCTGCTCGCGCACCTGTTCCTGATCATCGGCGTGATCGTGGTGGCGTTCCCGGTCTACTACACCTTCGTCGCCTCGACCCAGGACTCGCGGCCGATCGCCAACGGCGAGGTCTCGCTGCTGCCGGGCGAGCGGCTGATCGCCAACTACGGCGTCGCGATCGACGTCGGGGTCGCCAAGACCAGCGGCCAACCGGTCGGCCGCATGCTGTTCAACAGCCTGGTCGTCGCGCTCCTGATCGCGGTCGGCAAGATCGTGATCTCGCTGCTCTCGGCCTACGCGGTGGTGTTCTTCAGATTCCCGCTGCGCCTGGTGTTCTTCTGGATGATCTTCATCACCTTGATGCTGCCGGTCGAGGTCCGGATTCTGCCGACCTACAAGGTGGTGTCGGATCTCGGCATGCTCGACAGCTTCGGCGGCCTCACGCTGCCGCTGATCGCTTCGGCGACGGCGACGCTTTTGTTCCGCCAGTTCTTCATGACCATCCCGGACGAGCTCGTCGAGGCGGCCAAGATCGACGGCGCCGGTCCCTTGCGCTTCCTGCGCGACATGGTGATCCCGCTGTCGACCACCAACATCGCGGCCCTGTTCGTGATCCTGTTCATCTACGGCTGGAACCAATATCTGTGGCCGCTGCTGGTTACGACCTCGGGCTCGATGGAGACCGTGATCATCGGCATCAAGCGCATGATCGCCGGCGCCGACGCGCGGACCGAGTGGGGCGCCGTGATGGCGACCACGATGCTCGCGATGCTGCCGCCGGTCGCGGTCGTGGTGCTGATGCAGCGCTGGTTCGTCAAAGGTCTCGTGGACTCGGAGAAGTAGCGATGGCGACGGTCAGCCTGCGCGACGTGCGCAAGAACTACGGCGGCTTGGCCGTGCTGCACGGCATCTCGTGCGACATCACCGATGGCGAGTTCGTCGTCATCGTCGGCCCATCGGGCTGCGGCAAGTCGACCCTGCTGCGCACCGTCGCCGGGCTCGAGACCATGGAGGGCTACGCCGAGCGCCTGCCGCGGCAGCTCTCCGGCGGCCAGCAGCAGCGCGTCGCGCTGGCCCGCGCGCTCGCCGTGCGGCCGGACTTGCTCCTGCTCGATGAGCCGCTGTCCAACCTCGACGCCAAGCTGCGCGTGCAGATGCGCGTCGAGATCAAGACATTGCAACAACAATTGGGCGTCACCTCGATCTACGTCACCCACGATCAGGTCGAGGCCATGACCTTGGCCGACCGTCTGATCGTGATGAACGCCGGCCATGCCGAGCAGATCGGCGCGCCGCTCGAGCTCTACGCCAAGCCGGCGACCACCTACGTCGCCGGCTTCATCGGCTCCCCGTCGATGAACCTTTTGCCCGGCCGCGTCAGTGGCGCCGGCGACGCGGTCGAGCTCGACGGCGGCGGCCAGCGCCTGTCGCTCGGCAACGCGCCGCGCCGGGACGCCGCCGGGCGCAAGGTCACGCTCGGCGTGCGGCCCGAGCACCTGGCGCCGTCCGCCAACGCCAACCTCGCCCTCAAGGTCAGCCTGGTCGAGGCGCTGGGCGCCGATACCCTGGTCTACGGCAAACTGGCATCGAATGCGCTGCTGGTCGCCCGCCTGCCCGGCACCAGCGCCCCGCGCTCGGGCGACGTCATCCCGCTCGCGCCGACCCCCGACAGCCTCCATCTGTTCGACGCCGACACCGGCAAGCGGCTCTAGCGATCCGGTGGATGGCGGCGCTCGCCCCGGGGCTCTTCGTCGGTCAAGATGCGCATCGCATCGCCGTCGAGATCATCGAACTGGCCGCTGCGCAGCGCCCAGAAGAATGCCAGCAGACCGATGACGCCGAGCGCCAGCGCCAGCGGCAGCAGCAGGAGCATCTGGTTCATCGGGTCTTGCCTTGCAGTCGTAGGGCGTTGCCGACCACGGTCAGCGACGACGCCGACATCGCCAGCGCGGCCATGAGGGGCGTCATCACGCCGGCGATCGCGAGCGGCACGCTGAGCGCGTTGTAGAGCACCGAGAGCGCGAAATTCTGCCGCACCATGCGCTGGGCGCGGCGCGCCAGCCGCAGCGTCTCGAGCACGGGGGCCAGCCCGTCGCCCTGGAACACGGCGTCGGCGGCGGCTTGGCTGACGTCGACCGCCGATCCGGGCGACATCGAGGCATGCGCGCCGGCCAACGCCGGCGCATCGTTGAGGCCATCGCCGACCATCAGGACGTGCCGGCCCTGGCGGGCGAGCTCCGACAGCGCCACGAGCTTCTCGGCCGGCAAACAGCGCGCCGACCATTCCTCGATGCTGAGCCGCCGCGCCAGCGCGCGCACCACCGGCTCGCGATCGCCGGACAACAGCACGACGCGATAGCCGGCGCGCTTGAGCTCGCCGACGACGCGCTGGGCATCCGGGCGCATCTCGTCCTGGAAGCAGAAGTGCACCGGCGCATCGCCATCCGCGCGCAGCCAGATCTCTGCCGCGGTATCGTCGGCCGGCCCGCTCACCTGCGTTTCTGCCGGCGGCGAGCGCCAGCGCCGTGGCCAGGCGCGTTGGATCGGCGAGCAACGCCGGCTGGCCGCGGGTCAAGGTGCCGGTCTTGTCGAACACGACGCAGTCGACCTCGGCCAGACGCTCGAGCGCGGTCGCGCTCTTGAGCAGCACGCCGCGGCGGAACAGCCGACCGCTGGCGACCACCTGGACCGCCGGCACCGCGATGCCGAGGGCGCACGGACAGGTCACGATCAGGACCGCGACGGCGTTCAAGAGCGCGGTCTGCCAGGCGATGTCGGCCAGCCACCAGCCCGCGAAGGTCGCCAGCGCCAGGCCGTGGACGATCGGCACGTAGAGCCGGGCGGCGCGATCGGCGATCACGACATAGCGGGCGCGGCCGGCAGGCTCTCGCCGGACAACGCGCTCATGTCGAGATCCGAGCGGCCGTCCTCGACGGTGCCATCGGCCGCCAGGCGCTCGCCCGGCGCGACCAGCAGTCGGTCGCCGACGGCGATCTGCCCGATCGGCAGCACCGCGGCGCTGCCGTCGGCGTGCCGCACGGTCGCCGACATGGCGGCGAGCGACACGAGATGCGTCGCCGCCGAGCGCGCGCGGCCGCGCGCGCGCCGATCGAGATAGCGCCCGACCAGCAGCAGGAACAACAGGCTGACCGCGGCATCGAAATAGGCGAGCTCGCCGCCCCGGACGGTCTCGAACAGGCTGATGGCGGCGGTCAGCAGCACGCCGACCGAGATCGGCACATCCATGTTGACGCGCCGGTGGCGCACCGCCGCCCAGGCCGACACGAAGAACGGTGCGCCGGCATAAGCGGTCGCGGGCAGCGCGATCAGGGCCGAGAGCCAGAGCAACAGGCCGCGGGTCGCCGTCCCCATATCCTCGGCCAGGCCCGTCCACACCGCGACCGACAGCAGCATGACGTTGCCCGCGGCGAACGCGGCGACGGCGATCGCCCGCAGGAGGCGGCGATCCTCGTCGATGCCGCCGGTCTCGGGCCGCTCGGCGTCGAACGGCGTCGCACCGAAGCCGAGGTCGCCGAGACGGGCGACCAGGGCCTCGGCGCGCTCCGCCTTGCCCTCCCAGACAAGCCTCAAGCGACGCGTGGTGAAGTTGACGCGCGCCTCGACGACGTCGGGCTCGGCCGCCAACGCGCCCTCGATGCGCTGGATGCAACAGGCGCAGTGGATGCCGTCGACCCGCAGCGCCATCCGTTTGCGGCCGTCGGCATCGGTCGCGACGTAGGCGCCGAGGTCGATCGGGGCGCGCGGCGCGTCGTCGAGCGCGAGCGCGGTCATGGCACGGAGAACCGGACGGCGTGCTGGACCTGGACGCCATCGCGCTCGAGCAGCAGGTCGAGCGCCCATAGCCCGGCCAAGGGTAGCTCATAGTCGGCCTGGTAGCGCCCGGCGCCGATGAAGTGAAACGCCAGGCGCAAGTCGAGGCCGGCGCGCGTCGGTCGCTGCACCAAGCCGGTCACCGTCAAGCCGTCGAGCGGCCGCGCCTGGGCGTCGGATGCGGTGACGACGAGGGTGCCGCGACGGGCCACGCCGGCGCGGGGCTCGACCGCGATGCGCCAGCCGAGCGCGGCCTCGCCGGCGGCTTGGCGCAGCACGGCGTTGTGCGCCAGCCCGCGCTCGTAGGCGTTCGGCGTCGCCACGCCCGGATCGCTGCGGATCGCCAGCCAAGCGAAGCCGGCCTGGACCACGACCAGGAGCGCCAGTCCGGCGATGAAGAGCAACGGAATCCAGCGGCCGCGGTCCTCATGCATCTCATTCGCGGGTGCCGTCATCGCGCCGGCCCCGCGAACTCGAGCTGGGACTGCGCGCGCGTGCCGGCGGCGAGGTCGAGCGCCTCGATCCGGTAGCCGGCGGCGCCGTGCCAGGCCGCCCCCGGCAGAGTGACGAAGGCGCGCACGGTGGCGACGGCATCGGGTTTCAGGGCGACCGTCGTATCGTCCCTGCCGAGCATGGACAGCTGGGCCTCGGGCAAACCGACCAGCACGATCGTCACCTGACGCGGCAAGTTCGATTTGTTGAGGATCTTGAGCGTCAGGGTGTTGCGGATCGCCGCATCAGAAAGCCGTACGAACAGCGGATTGCGATCCGGCAGCGCGCTCATCTCGAGCGTGCTGCGGGTGAGCATGACGGCCAGCACGCCAAGGCCAATCGCGGCGTACATCACGGCGTAGATGACCGTGCGCGGGCGCAGCAGGCGCCACCGCGGCGGCGTGCCGGCCGGCGCGGCCAGGTTGCGCTCGGTGTCGTAGCCGATCAGATCAGTCGGTAGACCGAGCCGTTTCATGATGCCGTGACAGGCGTCGATGCACAGGCCGCAGGAGATGCAGCCGAATTGGAGACCGTCGCGGATGTCGACGCCGGTTGGACAGACCTCGACGCATTGCCGGCAGTCGACGCAGTGGCCGCGGCCGTCCCAGCTCTCGCCGCTGCGGTGCTTGCCGCGCGGCTCGCCGCGCTGCGGGCGATAGCTGACGACCAGCGAGTCGCGGTCCATCATGGCGCCCTGGAAGCGCGCGTAGGGACACATGAAGGTGCAGACGTTCTCGCGTGCCCAACCGGCAAGCAGGTAGGTCGAGCCGGTCAGCAGCCCGATGGTCGCCCACACGCCGCTCGACGCTTCGAGGGTGACGACCTCGCGCACCACCGTCGGGGCATCGGCGAAATAGAGCACCCAGGCGCCGCCGGTCAGCGCCGCGATGGCAATCCAGGCGCTGTGCGTGGCGAGGCGCAACGCGAGCTTGCGCGGACCCCAGGGCGTGCGCGCCAGACGCAAGCGCTGGGTACGGTCGCCCTCGATCAGGCGCTCGACCAGCATGTAGAGATCGGTCCATACGGTCTGCGGACACGCCCAGCCGCACCACGCCCGGCCGAGCAGCGCGGTGATCAGGAACAGGCCGACCGCCATCATGATCAGCACGCCGGTCAGCACGTAGATTTCCTGCGGCCAGATTTCGAACAGGAAGAAGTAGGCCTTGCTTCCGGGCAGATCGATCAGGATCGCCTGGTCGGGCGCGTAGGGGCCGCGATCCCAGCGCAGCCACGGCGCGCCGTAGTAGATCGCCATCAACACCGCCATGACGGCCCATTTGGCGGTGCGGATGCGGCCGCGCACCGCCTTCGGGACCACGGGTTCGCGGACCTGGACCCAACTCGCGACCGGCGCGTCATCGAGCGGCGGGGCCATCGCGCCGGCCCTATTCGCCGCCGCCGAGCGAATGGACGTAAAGCGTCAGCTTCTTGATCGTGAGCTCGCTCAATCGCCCTTCCCAGGCCGGCATGACGCCGCGGCGCGTCTGTGCGATGGTCTGGACGATCGTCGCCTTGTCGCCGCCGTACAGCCAGATCGCGTCGTTGAGCCGCGGTCCGCCGACCTCGCGATTGCCTTCACCCTTGGTGCCGTGGCAGCTCGCGCACTGCTCCAGGTAGAGCGTGCGACCGCGGCCCGCGGCAATGGCATCGGTCTGGCGCCTGCTCAGCGACAGGACGTGCTCGGCAGCGTCGTCGATCTGCTGGCGGTTGAGGATCCCGGCGGTGCCGAACGCCGGCATCTGGGTCAGCCGCGTGTCGGCATGCGTCGAGTTGATGCCGACCAGGATGGTGCGCTCGATGTCGGCAGCCTTGCCGCCCCATAGCCAGTCGTCGTCGAGCAGGTTCGGGTAGCCGCCTTGGCCCTGGGCGCCGGCGCCGTGGCATTGCGCGCAATTGTTGACGAACGCGGCACGCCCGCCGGCGAGCGCGAAGCGCAGCAGCTCGGGATCCTTGGCGATCGCGTCGAACGGGCTGGCGCGCAGCTTGTCGTTGAGCGCGGCCTGCGCCGCTTCGGCGGCTTGCAGCTGGGTGTTGGCGGCGCCGCGCGAGCTCCAAGCGAACCAGCCTTGGGTAAAGCCGCTGAGCGTCGGCCAAGCTGGATAGACCAGCCAGTAGCCGATCGCGAACACGCAGCACGCCATGTACACCAGCACCCACCAGCGCGGCGGCCGGGTCTCGAGCTCGCGGATGCCGTCCCATTCGTGATCGCTGAGCGGCACGCCGCTGACCGGATCGATCTCGTGATGGCGCTCAGCCATG
The DNA here is from genome assembly GCA_016195115.1 of Pseudomonadota bacterium. Classification (GTDB taxonomy): domain Bacteria; phylum Pseudomonadota; class Alphaproteobacteria; order Elsterales; family Elsteraceae; genus JACQAI01. The sequence goes on along the minus strand of JACQAI010000393.1, from coordinate 7,122 downwards.
GCGCGGCTCCCGCGCGCCGTCGTCGGCGAAGGGGACCCGCGCGCCCGCCTCGTAGAGTCGGCGGCTGCCGGGCCGAAACACCCACGCGAGCACGCCGAGGAAGAACCCGAGGAACAGCACGAGGCCGACCACGCGGGTGAGGGCGACCAGTTGATCGAACGCCATCCCCTTCCCCTCAACGATAGAAGTCGGCGGTCGGACGCAGCGACGGGAAGTCGACCAGCGTGCCGAGCATCTGGAGGTAGGCGACCAGCGCATCCATCTCAGAGACCAGCGCCGGATTGCCGTCGAAGTCGCGCGTCACCGCCTTCGGGTAGCGCTTGGCCAGCACGTCGCCGTCGGTCTCCGGATCGGCCTGGGCGCGCAGATCAGCGAGCGCGTTGGCGATCATCTCGTCGCTGTACGGCACGCCGACGCGGCGGTTGGCGATCAGCTGCGCCTGGATGGTCGCGGTCTTGAGCGCGGTGCGGGCCAGGAAGGCATAGCCCGGCATCACGGATTCCGGCACGACGCTGCGCGGGTCGGCGAGATGGCGCACGTGCCATTCGTCGGAGTAGCGGCCGCCGACGCGGGCGAGGTCGGGGCCGGTGCGCTTGGAGCCCCATTGGAACGGATGGTCGTACATGCTCTCGGCGGCGAGGCTGTATGGGCCGTAGCGCTCGACCTCGTCGCGCAGCGGCCGGATCTGCTGGCTGTGGCACAGGTAGCAGCCTTCGCGCACATAGATGTCACGGCCGGCAAGCTCGAGCGGCGTGTAGGGCCGCATGCCGTCGACCCGCTCGATCGTGTTCTCGATCACGAACAGCGGCGTGATCTCGACGATGCCGCCGAACGAGATCAGGACCAGGATGCCGATCAGGAAGAACGGCGCGCGGCGCTGGACCCACTCATGAAGCCGATAGATCGACATCGGGGATCCTCAGTGCGCCGGCACGGCGACCGCGGCGATCGGCGCCGCGTCGTCCGCCGCCGCCCCGACTTGCCGCGCGGTCCGCCACAGATTGTAGACCATGAGGATCGTGCCGCTCAGGAACACGGAGCCGCCGAGCGCGCGGATCAGGTAGTAGGGATGCATCGCCGCGACCGTCTCGACGAAGCTGTACTGCAGGAAGCCGAGCTCGTCGTAGGCGCGCCACATCAGACCCTGCATGATGCCCGATGTCCACATCGAGGTGATGTAGAGCACGATGCCGATCGTGCTGAGCCAGAAGTGCCACTCGACCAGACGCCAGCTGTAGAGATCGCGTTTGCCGAACAGCCGCGGGAACAGATAGTAGATCGCGCCGAAGCTGATGAAGGCGTTCCAGCCGAGCGCGCCCGAGTGCACGTGGCTGATCGTCCAGTCGGTGTAATGCGACAGCGCGTTGACGGTCTTGACCGCCATCAGCGGACCTTCGAACGTGCTCATGCCGTAGAACGCCGTCGCGACCACCATGAAGCGCAGGATCGGATCGGTCCGCAGCCGGTCCCAGCGGCCCGACAAGGTCATGATGCCGTTGATCGCGCTCGCCCACGACGGCATCCACAGCATCACCGAGAAGGTCATGCCGAGGGTCTGGGTCCAGTCGGGCAGCGCGGTGTAGTGCAGGTGGTGCGGGCCCGCCCAGATGTAGATGAAGATCAGGCTCCAGAAGGAGATGATCGACAGCCGGTACGAATAGATCGGGCGCTCGGCCTGCTTGGGCAGGAAGTAGTACATCATGCCGAGGAAGCCGGCGGTCAGGAAGAAGCCGACGGCGTTGTGGCCGTACCACCACTGCGTCATGGCGTCCTGCACGCCGGCGAACAGCGAATAGCTCTTGGCGCCGAACGGCGACACCGGCACCGCCAGATTGTTGACGATGTGCAGCACCGCGATCGTCAGCATGAAGGCGAGGTAGTACCAGTTCGACACGTAGATGTGCGGCTCGCGGCGCTTCACCAGCGTGCCGACGAACACCACGATGTAGACCACCCAGACGAGGGTGAGCCACAGATCGGTCAGCCATTCGGGCTCGGCATACTCGCGGCTCTGCGTCGTGCCGGTGACGTAGCCGATCGCCGCCAGCACGATGAAGAGCTGGTAGCCCCAGAACACGAACTCGCCCGCGAAGCCGCCGAACAGTCGCGTCCGGCAGGTGCGCTGGACGACGTGGAACGAGGTCCCGAGCAACATGTTGCCGCCGAACGCGAAGATGACGGCGCTGGTGTGGACCGGCCGCAAGCGGCCGAACGTCGTCCAGGGCAGGTCGAGATTGAGCGCCGGAAAGGCGAGCTGGAAGGCGATGAAGACGCCCATCGACATGCCGACCACGGCCCAGAACACGGCCGCGACCGTAAAGAGCCGGACGACGTCGTCGTTGTAGTCCGGCGCCGCGGCCGTCGAAACGGTGGTCATGATTGGGCGTTTCCCGGTGCGATGGCGGCGCCGATCAAGCCAGAAATCCCCCCGCGGCGGTTTGACCTGGATCAATTCCGAGGTGCGGCATCGCCCGTAGCGTGGCGGTAATCGTGCGAGGGGGAATTGCCATGGCAAGGACGGCTCAGGCGACCAGCGACCGCCACGTTGGGGCGCGGGCGGCGTTGCCGGTCCTGGTCGGCATCGTCGTGATCGCGCTGTTCGTGCTCGGGCTCCTGCTCGGGGGGCGAGCCGAGGACGATTTTACCTACTTCGCCGGCCTGGCCTTCGCGGGCTTCAGCCTGCTCGTCGGCTGGCGCTATCTCGATCGGCTGTTGCCGTAGGCTTCGGGGAGGAGGGAGGCATGCCGGCTGCCCAAGCGCTCGAGGGCGAACACGTCACCGTGCGCCGGCTGGCGTCCGATCCGACCGGACGTTGGCTGAGCGCCGCCTGGGCCGACATCCGGCGCAGCCCGGCGGCCAGCCTGGCGCCCGGCCTGCTGTGCGCCTTCGCGAGCTACGTGCTGACGGTGCTGGTGTTTCTCGACGGCCGCTATGCCGCGATGCTGCCGTTGCTCGGCGGCTTCATGTTCGTGGCGCCGTTGATCGCCGTCGGGCTCTACGAGATCAGCCGGCGCCACGAGGCGGGCGAGCCCGTCAGCCTGTTCATGGCGGTCGCCGGGTTCCGGCGCAACCCGACCCAGATCGCCCTGATGGGCCTCGTCCTGATGCTGCTCCTGCTCGCCTGGGTCCGGCTGGCGCTGCTGGTCTTTGCACTGTTCTTCGGCCTCAATCCGCCGCCGTTCGGCGCGTTCTTCACATCGATCCTGTTCAACGTCGACAACCTGCCGTTCCTGGTCGTCAGCAACGCGGTCGGCGGACTGCTCGCGACGTTCGTGTTCATGATCAGCGCCATCAGCTTGCCGATGCTGCTCGACCGCGAGATCGACATCGTCACCGCAATGATCACGAGCTGGAAGGCGTGCACGACCAATCCGCGTGTCATGACCGGCTGGGCGGCATTGATCGTGCTGATCACCGGGCTCGGGATCGTCACCTTCTTCCTGGGCCTGATCGTCGCGTTGCCGCTGATCGGCCACGCCACCTGGCACGCCTATCGCGACCTGGTCGCGCCGCGCGGCTGACGCCGATCAGCCGGGATTTCCGTCGATGCGCGGCCGCACCAGGATCGGCGCGTAGATCGACAGAAACAGCACGAACGCGAGCGTCCACAGCGCGCCCGAGGTTTCGACCAGCGCCAGATAGAGCGACGGCGAGACGGCCGCCGCGATCCGCAGCAGCGCCGCCAGGCTGACCAGCCCGTAGGCCGCGACGACGACCGGATGCGCGACCAGCGGGCGGCCCGTGTGGCCGAGCGCGGCGCGCGACATTACGGCCATCATCATGGTGCCGACGGCGCCGACCGTGAGCGCGTGCAGCGCCGCGGTCGCGGGCACCAGATCGGTCAAGCCAGCCGCCGCCTTGAGGGCCAACCCCGCGACCAACCAGCCATAGCCGAGATGGAGCACCCACAACAGCGGCGAGTCGAGCGTGCGCGGCGTGCACCAGCCGCTGAGGCGCACAGCGTTGAGCAGCGCGGCCGCGAGCGCGGCGATCCCGATCCAGGGCGCACGCTCGGTCAGGTCAGCGATCAGCATCGCGAGCATCGAGAGGATGGCGAGCCGGTCGAGCAGCGGGGGCGTGCGCGGCAACCGAATCTCGCCACGCGCGCGCAACGCGTTGGCCGTGAACGTCGGCACGATGCGGCCGCCGATCACGGTGATGAGCAGCAGCGCGAGGTCGATGCCGAGTTGCAGACCGGTCCACGCGCTGTCGTCGGCCCAGCCCAGCGGCTCGAGATGGACCAGCAGAATGGCGGTCTCGAGCGCCAGCGGAATGACGAGGAAGATCAGGTTGCGCGGCCGTTTGGCCGCGACCAGCGCAGGCAGCACGAAGGCCGCGAGCACCGGCAGCAGGGCGAGCTCGGCGGCGGCGACCACGGACGCGGGGAGCGCCGCGGAATTCCACATCGCGGCGCGTCCGGCGAGCCACAGCGCGACCAGGATCATGAGTCGTCCGCCGCGCACCGGCGGCGCGCCGGTCCAGTTCGGCACCGCGGTGAGGTAGAACCCCGTGATGCCGGCGAGCGCGAAACCGAACACCATCTCGTGGCCGTGCCACTGCATCGCCGACAGGTTGGTCGGCAGCACGACGACACCGGTCATCACCAGGAGCCACGTCGGGACGGCGAGCGCGGCGTAGAGGCTGGCCAGCAGGAAGAAGGGCCGGAAGCCGAACTCGAACAGCGCCACGCGCGGCGGCGTCAAGACCTGGTCCACGTCATTGCACCAGCGGCGACGTCGTGCCGAGCAACCCCAGCGTCTCGGGCGCGACGCCGCCGATGTCGGCCTGGCCGACCAGGAGCGTGACGTATTGGCGCGCCGCGCGGCGCCAGGCCTGCTCGGTCAGGTAGGCGGCAATGCGGTCCGCCGCCTGCTCGTAGGGCAGCTCGCGACCTTCGACCTTGCGATCGAGGCGGATGACGTGGATGCCGTAGCGCGTCGCGACCGGCAGCGGACAGAGCTGGCCGGGCTCGAGGGCGAACAGGAAGGTCTCGAGCTCGGGCGCGGTGTCGCCGCGCGCGACCTGCCCCAGCCGACCGCCGTCCTTGCCCGACGGACACGCCGACAGCGCGCGCGCCAGCGCGTCGAACGCGCGGGGTTCGGTCGCGAGCCGTGCCAGCACCGCCTCGGCCTTGGTCCTGGCGTCGGCGCGCGCGGCGTCGTCGTCGGGCGCCGCGGCGAACAGGATATGGGCGCCTTCGTACAGGTCGGGGCTGCTGAAGCGCTTGCGGTTGCGCGCATAGTAGCGTCGGCAGGTCGCGTCGTCGGCCTCGGGTAGGCGCAGCTCGCGGGCGAACAGCGCGCGGATCAGCCCGTCCTCGCGGGTCTCGCCGGGCTCGCCGGGATCCGGCTCGTCGATGCCGAGCCGCGCCGTCTGCTGCAGCAGCAGCTCGCGCACGACGAGCGCGCGCGCCGCGGCGGCGCGCGCCGCCGTCAGGTCGGCCGCTGGATGATACTGCACCTCGGCGTCGATCGCCGCCTCGTCGACCGCGATGCCGTTGACCGTCAGACCCATGGCCGCGCACTCCGCGGGGCAGCGGTCGGTGTGCGCCGGCGCACCACCTGATAGCGCCGACCAAGGTACCACACGGGCGCGCTCCAGATGTGCACCAGCCGGCTGAACGGGAACATCAGGAAGATCGTCAGGCCGAGGAAGATGTGCAGCTTGAAGATCCAGTCGACGTCGGCGAGGAAAGCCGCCGCGCCCGGCCGCAGGGTGACGACGTGTTGCGCCCAGTCGGCCAGCTTGACCATGTTCGCGCCGTCGAGGTGATGCATCGACACCGGGATGGTCACGAGGCCGAGGATCAGCTGGACATAGATGAGCAGCAGCATCGCGATGTCCATCGGGCTGCTGGTGGCGCGGATCCGCGGATCGATCAGCCGGCGCAGCACCAGCATGGTCAGCCCGATGAAGCACATGGTGCCGAACACGCCGCCGGCGACCATCGCGAGGATCTGCTTGGCCGAGGTCGTCAGACCGAGCGCGTGGTAGACCGCGGACGGCGTCAGCAGCCCGACGAAATGGCCGACCATCAGGAGCAGGATGCCGATGTGGAACAGGTTGCTGCCGACCCGCAGCATGCGCCGGCGCAGCAGTTGGCTGGAGCCGCTCCGCCAGGTGTATTGCTCGCGATCGAAGCGCAGCAGACTGCCGAGCAGGAACACGCTCAGCGCGATGTAGGGGTAGTAGCCGAACAGGAAATCGTGCACGGCGCCCGGCATGGCTCACCTCGCGGCAACGGGTTGGGTCGGGCTCGCGGTGCCGGCGCAGCCGGGAGCGGGGGCGCCGGCGAACTGCACCGCGCTTTCCTCCCAGTCGCGGTCGAGCGCCGCGAGGTCCTCCGGATCTGCGACCGGACGCTCGAGCAGCGCGGCGACCGCGGCGGCATCCGGCTTGGCCAGCGCAGTCAGCGCCTCGAACAGGCCGGCATAGCGGCTGTCGCGCTCGGCCAGGCGCTGGCCCAGCGCGGCGATGACGTGGCTGGCCTCGGCCAGCATCGAGCGCGCGGCGTGCTCGGGCAGCTCGCCCAGGAACTCGAGGAACAGCGGCAGATAGTCGGGCAGCTCGCCGACGCCGATCTCGAGCCCGTGCAGCCGGTACATCGTCGCGAGGTCAACCATCGCCTGGCCGCGATCGCGCGACTCGCCGTGGATGTGCTCGAAGAGGTGCAGCGACAGCGCCCGCGTGCGGTCGAACAGCGCGACGTAGCGCTCCTGGGCGTCGTAGAGGTCGGCGGCGGCCAGGTCGTCGATCAGCCGGCTGACGCCGGCGCGTGCCCGCTGCGGCACCAGGTCCTCGTCAGTCAGCGCGGCCACGAGCTCGGGCAGCGCCGCGATCAGCTCGGGCTCCGGGTAGCCGAGCAGGGCCGCCAGCACTTTGAACGTCTTCATGTCACTCGACCTCCGCCGGCGCCTTGACGCCGTGCTTGTGCTTGTGCAGCCCGAACAGGCCGGTGTCGTTGCCGCCCGAGCAGCCGTTGCCGAAGCTGAAGCCGCACGACGACTTCATGTCGAAGGCATTCTCGGCGTACTCGCGATGGGTGGTCGGGATGACGAACCGATCCTCGTAGTTGGCGATCGCGAGATAGCGGTACATCTCCTCGATCTGGGCGCTGGTCAG
>JACQAI010000392.1 GCA_016195115.1 Pseudomonadota bacterium | reverse complement strand
CATGATGATCCTATGGCCCGATGCGGCGGGCACGCCGAGCTTCGATCCGCGCAATCTCACCGAGCACGTCCACACCATGATCGGACGCAAGCGTCTCGACCACCTGCATGCCTGCCTCGACACCATCGTGCGCGACGACATTCCGGGCGATCTGATCGAGACCGGCGTGTGGCGCGGCGGCGCCACCATCTTCATGCGCGCCCACTTGATGGCGCACGGCGTCGCCGACCGCACCGTGTGGGTCGCCGATTCCTTCGAAGGCGTGCCGCCGCCGTCGTGCGCCGAGGACGCCGGCATCGATCTCAGCGTCGCACGCCAGCCGATTTTGGCGATCGACCAGGCGCGTGTGCGCGCCCTGTTCGCGCGCTATGGCGTGCTCGACGCCCAAGTCCGCTTCCTGCCCGGCTGGTTCCGCGACACCCTGCCGGCGGCGCCGATCGAGCGCCTGGCGCTGCTGCGGCTCGACGGCGATCTCTACGAATCGACCATGGACGCGCTGGACGCGCTGTACGACCGCGTGTCGCCCGGCGGCTTCATCGTGATCGACGATTACGGCGCGGTGCCGTCGTGCCGGCGCGCGGTCGAGGAGTTCCGTGCCGCGCACGCCATCGCGGCGCCGCTCGAGACGATCGACTGGGGCGGCGTCGCCTGGCGCAAGCCGCCGCTGCCGGCGCCCGCCGCGCCGCGCGCGCACGTCACCGTCGGGGGCGTGCCCGTGTGGGTGCCGCCGGGCCACTATTATTCCCCGATCGTCGATCCGGCCGAGCTGCGGACACGCTTCGCGCAGGTGTTCGACGCCGACGCGCCGTTGCCCGGCATCGAGCTCGGGCTCGAGGCGCAGGTCGCGCTGCTGCGCCGGCTCGCCGCCCACTATCCGGACCTGCCGTTCGGCGACCGGCCGGTCGACGGACTGCGCTACGGCTACGACAACGCCAACTTCGCCCATGCCGACGCGATCCTGCGCGCCTGCATGATCCGCGAGCTCCAGCCGCGCCGCATCGTCGAGGTCGGCTGCGGCCACTCGTCCGCCGTCATCCTCGACGTCAACGAGCGCTTCTTCGGCGGCGCCATCGCCTGCACGTTCATTGAGCCGCACCCCGAGCTGCTGCGCGCGCTCGTCAAGCCCGGCGATCGCTTCAGCTTGCTCGACCAGCCGGTGCAGGACGTCGATCCGGCGCTGTTCGAGTCGCTCGAGGCGGGTGATTTCCTGCTCATCGACTCGACCCACGTCAGCAAGGCGGGCAGCGACGTCAATCATCACGTCTTCAAGATCCTGCCGGCGCTGGCGCCCGGCGTGGTCGTGTTCTTCCACGACGTGTTTAACGGCTTCGAGTATCCGCCGGGCTGGTTCTTCGACGAGAACCGCTCGTGGAACGAGATCTATCTGCTGCGCGCCTTCCTCGCCTACAACCGGGAATACGAAATCGTGCTGTTCACCGAGGCGCTCGAGCACCATCACCCCGGCCTGATCGCGACGCTGATGCCGCTCGCCGCCAAAAACCTGGGCGGCAGCCTGTGGCTGCGGCGCACGGCGCCCGCGAAGGATCGTCGGTGACCGGGCCGCCCGCTGACTGCGAGTTCTACCACAGCCAGTGGGACTTGCGGCCGCGCACACGCGAGTACCTGGGCAGCGTCGATTTCGCCAACCGCTCGGTGCTCGAGATCGGTCCGGCGAGCGGCTACCTGTCGTTCTACATGGAGGCGGCCGGCGCGCGCGTCACCTGCGTCGAGCCGAGCCTGGAGCGGCTGTGGGACACCGTGCCGCTCGCCGGCTTCGACATCGCCGGCTGGCGGCGCGACTTCGCGCGCCGCATCGCCGGCGTGCGCAAGGCGTTCTGGTATCTCCACCGGCTGCACGGCTCGACGGTCCGGGTGGTCGAGGCCGAGCCCTACGACCTGCCGCACGACCTCGGGCAGTTCGACATCGGCCTGCTGACCAGCGTGCTGCTGCATTGCCGCTGCCCGTTCTCGCTGCTCGAGACCGTCGCACGGCACGTCACCGACACGATCGTGGTCGCCGACGCGTACAACGCCGCGCTGGGCGACGACGCGGTGTGCCGCTTCCTGCCGCATGCCGGCCTGCGCCAGGTGCATACCTGGTGGGAGTTCACCCCGCGCTATTTCCTGTCGGCGCTCGGGGTGCTCGGCTTTCCGCGGGCAACCGTCGGCTATCACAGCCAGTGGAGTGAGACCAATCGCGCCGAGATGCCGATGTTCACCGTGGTCGCCCGGCGCTGATCCCGTCGACCGGGCGCGTGCCGCGGCTCCGAGGCGATCGAAGGCGACCCGCGCGGGGGAGGGGATACTACGCGAAGTCGGCGAGCCGCACCGGCTGGCGGCGCGATCCCCAGCTTCCCGGTGCGGCCGCGAACACGCCGGCGCACGGCGCGCCGCACGCCGCGCACGCGCCGTCCGGGCCGACCTGCCAGCGCCCGAGCGTGTATTGGCGGCGCTCGATCAGGCGCTCGCCGCAGGCGTGGCAGTAGGTGCTGGCGCGGCCGACGTCGACGACGTTGCCGACATAGACGTAGCGCAGGCCGTTCTTGGTCGCGATGCGGTGGGCCTCGATCAAGGTGGCGTGCGGCGTGTGCGGCAGGTCCCGCATGCGATAGTCGGGATGGAACGCGGTGAAGTGCAGCGGCACGTCGGGCCCGAGATGCTCGATGATCCACTGGGTCATCTCCTCGAACTCGCGCTCGCTGTCGTTGGCGCCGGGGATCACCAGGTTGGTGATCTCGAACCACACCGCGGTCTCGTGCTTGAGGTATTCGAGCGTCTCGAGCACCGGCTGCAGATGGCCGTTGGTGACGCGCCAATAGAAATCCTCGGTGAACGCCTTGAGGTCGACGTTGGCGGCGTCCATGTGGCGGTAGAATTCCATGCG
>JACQAI010000345.1 GCA_016195115.1 Pseudomonadota bacterium | reverse complement strand
GTCGGTCCCGAGAGAATGCGAGGCTCAAGACGCGATTGGCGTATTCTGAACCATCCGCACTGGGCCTTCCCGTCTGGCCAGGCGGTGACCTATGTCGGAGAGTTGCGGGGACACAATACAGATCTCTGTCTGCTGCCGGATTGCGGCCACGTCCAGGGATACGTGCTCGAGCGTCCGGTTATGAGGATCGTCGGGCGAGCTGCGGCGTCGTCCGATCAATCGGCCCGAAGACCCGACGTGCATGATCGACCAGTTCGCCGTCGCTCGGGTGGTCAGCCGTCTCGACCGCCGCGAGACGATCGATCAGCCCCGGATTGAACCGGTGCATGTGCTTGATCAGCTCGACCTTGGCGTTCGATGGCCCGACGATCAGGAACGCGCCGACATCGCCGAGGGCCTCGGCGACCTCCTGGTAGAACGGCTGATCTTCCGGCGCCCGAGCGCCGGTGCGCGAACCCGCTTTGTGATGGATATGGCGCGGCGGATGCAGCGGATGGATCACGTCGAGGTCGAAATCCGCCGCGTTGAATTGAAGGATCCGCGCCGCATGGTGATCGATCCAAACGACCGCATGAAAATGCTGGGGCATAGCGCCGCGCCTCCGGAATCTGCCACGTCGACCACCCTACGACTGGCCGAGGCGGTGCGACTTGACCCAGATCAACCACCCCATGTGTTGCGGCTTGAGTCCGATCTGGGGTGCCGTGTCAGGGCTTCGCGCTGGTTGATCGAGATCAAGGCCGGCCGCGTGCGCCGGCCGGCACGCTGCGCGCATGACGACGCGGCGTCACGGCGCATCCTCCGGACGGCTGGTGTTCCTCGGTGCCGCCGGCACCGTCACGGGCTCGTGCTATCTGCTCGAGCGCGGCGACGCCCGCGTGCTGATCGACTGCGGTCTGTTCCAGGGCAGCAAGTCGCTCAAGGCGTTGAACTACGGCGTCTTCCCGGTGGACCCCCGGACGGTGCACGCCGTGCTGCTGACCCACGCGCACATCGATCACAGCGGCCTGATCCCGAAGCTGTTCAACCACGGTTATCGGGGCCTGGTGCACGCGACCGCGGCGACGCGCGATCTGCTGTCCTGCATGCTGCCGGATTGCGGCCACATCCAGGAATACGAGGTCGAGCAGCTCAATCGACGGCGCCGCCAACGCGGCGAGCCGCCGGTCGAGCCGATCTACACCCAGCACCAGGCCGAGGCTTGTCTGTCCCGTATCAAATCGGTTTCGTATGACGCCTGGTTTGCCGCCGCGCCGGGCATCCGGGCGCGTTTCTGGGACGCCGGGCACATGCTCGGCTCGGCCAGCGTCGAGATCGAATTGGCGAGCGCCGACCGCGCACCGGTGCGCCTGCTGTTCTCGGGCGACCTCGGCAACCAGGACAAGTCCTTGCATGCCGGCGCCGGAGCGCCGAGCGGCGTCGATTACGCGATCGTCGAGGCGACCTACGGTGGCCGCGCGCGTCCCCGCGTCGCGCCGGAGCAGCGTCGCGCGCTGTTGAGCCGGGAGCTCGACCAGGCGCTCGGGCTGGGCGGCAACGTCGTGATCCCCGTGTTTGCCGTCGAGCGCGCGCAGGAGCTGCTGTTCGATCTCGGCGTGCTGCACGCCGCGGGCCGGTTGCCGCACTGCGAGATCTTCCTCGACTCCCCCCTGGCGGTTCGGTCGACCGAGATCTTCGAGCGCTACCGCTCGACGCTCGGGGAGGCCGCCGGGCTCGAGCATCCCTTCCGTCCGGCCAATGTTCACTTCGTCGGCAACGTCGAGGACAGTCGGCGCCTGAACCGCATCCGCTCCGGCGCCGTCATCCTGGCGGCCAGCGGCATGTGCGAGGCCGGCCGGGTCCGCCATCACCTGAAGCACAATCTCTGGCGTGCGGAGTCGACCGTCCTGCTGGTCGGCCACCAGGCGTCCGGCACGCTGGGCCGGATCCTGCTCGACGGGGCGATGGCGGTTCAGATCATGGGCGAGGCGGTGCGGATCCGGGCGCGGATCCGGATGCTCGATGTCTATTCCGCCCATCCCGATCACAATGGGTTGGTCCGCTGGATCGGCGAACGGGCGCCGATCCGGCGCGCGATCGTGCTGACCCACGGCGAGACCGCCGCGATCGACGCATTGGCGCGCGAGCTGATGCGCGCGCTGCCAGGCTGCCCGGCGGTGTTGCAGCCGGCGCTCGGCGCCACGCTGGCGCTCGACGGCGCGGCGACGCCGACCTTGGAGCCCGGGACGCCGCGCCTGGCCGAGCCGGGCGCGGCGGCTGCCGATTGGCACAACGCATACGCCGATCTGCGGCTGCGGCTCGACGCTGCGGTTCGCGGCGCGCCGGACGAGCGCTCCCGAGAGGCCTTGATCGGGCGGGTGCGCGCGATGCTTGCCGATTCGCCGGGCGCTTGACCCGGGAGCCCTGTTAGGGCCCCGGCGTGGCGGTCGGCGCGCGGTTGCGGCCGCCGACGACGAGACCGCGCTCGACCAGCGATTGCCAGGCTTGCTCCGGGTCGTCGACGAACTGAAACAGCCCGAGATCGGCCGGGTCGAGCATGGCGTGTCGCGCCATGGCTTCGAAGTCGATCACCTCGCGCCAGTAGGCGCCGCCGAACAGCACGATCGGGATCGGGTGGCCTTTATGGGTCTGCTGCAGGGTCAGGATCTCGAACAGCTCGTCCAGGGTGCCGAAACCGCCGGGAAACACCGCCAGCGCGTTCGCGCGCATCGCCAGATGCATCTTGCGCATCGCGAAATAGTGGAAGCGGAAGCACAGGCTGGGCGTGGAATAGGGGTTGGGCAGCTGCTCCGCCGGCAGCTCGATGTTGTAGGCGACGCTCGGCGCGCCGGCCTCCATCGCGCCGCGGTTGGCAGCCTCCATGATCCCCGGTCCGCCGCCCGTGGCGATCACGTTGTCGCGCAGCCCATTGGCGGGTGTCAGCGCGCCGCCGCGCCGTGACACGATGTGCGCGAAACGCCGCGCCTGGTCGTAGTATTGGGCGCGTGCGGTCGCACGACGCGCAGCGTCGGCCGCCTGCGGCGTCCGCGCCGTTTCGACCAGGCGCTGCGCCTGCTCGGGCGACGGTATGCGTGCGCTGCCGAACACCACGACCGTCGAGCGAATGCCGTGGTCGCGCAGCTCGAGCTCGGCCTTGCCGTACTCGAGCGCAAAGCGCACGCCCCGCATCTCGTCGCGCAACAGGAACTCGGTGTCCGCGACCGGCAGCCGATAGCTGGCAGCGTCGGTCAGCGTCTGCGATGCGGTCATCCGGACCTCGTCAATCGAGTGCGTGGCGTGCCAGCGTGGCCTGGCGGCGCGGTCGCGACCTTGACCCACGTCAAGCGACCGTCGCGGCAAGCCGGCCGTGCGCGAGAAGCTTGCCCGGACCCGCGGCTTGGCGCTACGTGGGGCTGAGCGGGCGAGGCGCCTGGTCGATCGGTGGCAGTGACGCGGCGGGCGGAAATCCATGACCCAGCGAGAATCGGTTCGTGTGCTGTCCCGGATTACCGGGATTGCGGCGCTCGCGACCGTGCTGGCGGCGCCTTCCGCCTGGGGCGCGGGCGACGCGGCGGCGGGTGCCGAGGCGGCGCTGCGCTGGTGC
>JACQAI010000344.1 GCA_016195115.1 Pseudomonadota bacterium | reverse complement strand
CGTTGGTGTTGCCGCCGGGGACCTGCGGCATGATCGAGGCGTCGGCCACGCGCAGCGCCTGAATGCCGTGTACGCGCAGGCGCGGGTCGACCACGGCGTCGGGCTCGCGGCCCATGCGGCAGGTGCCGACCGGGTGCAGGTTCGAGACGCCGCGCTGGCGGATCTCGGCGCGGATCTGGTCGTCGCTCTGGCAGGCCTCGCCGGGAATCACCTCCTCGACGACGTACGGCTTCAACGCCGCCTGCGCGGCGATCGTGCGGCTGAGGCGCGTGCCGTAGATCAGCGCTTGGAAGTCGTAGTCCGACGCCAGGAAGTTGAAGCGGATCGCCGGCGCGGCCAGCGGATCGGGACTCTTGATCTTGACCGTGCCACGGCCCTCGGGGCGCAGGTGCACCGGCGACATGGTGAAGGCGGAGAACGGGTGCGGCTTGATGCCGGTCCGCAGCCGCTCGTAGGCGCTCCAGCCGAACATGTTGATCTGCAGATCGGGCTGCTCAAGGCGCGGATCGCTCTTGACGAAGGCGCCGGCATAGATCCCGGCATTCGACAGATGGCCGGTGCGCGTGAAGACGTATTGCACCCCCGACAGCAACTGGCGCATCGGGCTGGCGGCGAGGTCGTTGACCGTCACCTTCTGGGCGCAGCGCCACACCAGGTAGGTGTTGAAATGGTCGTGCAGGTGCTTGCCGACCCCGGCCATCTCGCGCGCCACCGGGATGCCGAACTCGGCAAGCAGATCGCCTGGCCCGACCCCGGACAGCTGCAGCAATTGCGGCGAACCGTAGACGCCGCCCGAGACGACGATCTCGCCGCGGGCGCGCGCTGTCTGCGGCCCCTGCGGGGTGCGGTATTCGACCGCTACCGCGCGGGCGCCGTCGAACACGATGCGGGTGGCGTGCGCCTCGGTCTCGACCGTCAGGTTGCGCCGGCCCTTGGCGGCGCCGAGATAGGCGCGCGCCGAGCTCCAGCGCCGGCGGTTGCTGGTCGTCGTCTGGTAGTAGCCGACGCCTTCCTGGCGCGCGCCGTTGAAGTCGGGGTTGGCCGGGATGCCGGCCTCGATCGCGGCCTTGACCAAGGCATCGCCGAGCACCGAGCGCACCGGGTTGGAGACGTTGAGCGGGCCGCCGACGCCGTGGAACTCGTCCGCGCCGCGTTGCTGGTTCTCGGCCTTGCGGAAATACGGCAGGACGTCGTCATAGGCCCAACCCTCGCAGCCGCGCTGGCGCCAGCCGTCGTAGTCGGTCGGCGTGCCGCGCATGTAGACCATGCCGTTGATCGAGCTGGTGCCGCCGAGCACCTTGCCGCGCGGCTGGTAGAGGACGCGGCCGTTCAGCTCCTTTTCCGGCTCGCTGTCGAACATCCAGTTCACCCGCGGGTCGGTGTAGGTCTTGGTGTAGCCCAGCGGAATGTGGATCCACGGGTTGGTGTCCTTGGTCCCGGCCTCGAGCAGCAGCACGCGGTAGCGGCCGCTCTCGCTGAGCCGCCCGGCGACCGCGCAGCCGGCCGAGCCGGCGCCGGTGACGATGAAGTCGTAGGTGTTGTCGTCGGCCACGCCGGTTCCCCCCATGCCGTCGCGGCACGATAGCCACCCCCGCCGCCATCGGAAAGACCGTCTGGCGTGACCGCGGGAACCGCGTGATAGTCGAGGGCACGGTCGCATCCGGGATGCATGCTGAGAACGGGAGCGCCTCATGCCGACGATCGACGCCCAAGTGCACGCCTACGAACGCAACCACCCCGGCCGGCCCTGGATCGCGGCGCTGGCCGGGCCGCCGGCGGTGACCGGCGACGACATGGTGGCGGCGATGGACGCCGTCGGCGTCGATGGTGCGCTGCTGGTCTCGCCCTTCACCATGTACGGCTATGACGCCGGCTATGCCCTCGACGTTCACGCCGCGTATCCCGGCCGGTTCGGGCTGATCAAGCCGGTCGACCCGAGCGATCCCGGGGTGGTCGACACGATCGCGGACTGGGCGTCGACCGACGGCACGGTCGCGATCCGGATCATGATGACCCGCGACGTGTCGGAGGATCCGGCCGATCCCGGCATCAACCGCGTGCTGCGCGCCGCCGCGACGCACGCCGGAGACGCGCCTGGTGATCGATCACCTGGGGCTGCAGCAGCCGTTCGCGCCGCCCCCGCCGCCGGAGCCCTTCGCCGATCTGCCCAAGGTGCTGCGGCTGGCGGCCCACGACAACGTCGCGATCAAGATCAGCGGCGCCTGCACGCTGTCGCACCAGCCGTTCCCGTACAACGATCTGTGGGATCCGCTGGGTCGCATCTTCGACGCCTTCGGCATCGCGCGCTGCCTGTGGGGCACCGACTGGACGCGCGCGACCGCCTTGCTGACCTACGCGCAAGGTGTCGAAGCGTTTCGCGTCACCGATCGCCTGTCCGCCAGCGATCGCGCCGCCCTGATGGGCGGCAGCCTGGCACGCATCTACAACTGGTCGCCATCTCCCCCGCGCAAGCGCTAGCGTCTGCACGCAATTAATTTCTCCCCCGCGCAAAGCGTGGGGGAGAAATCATTTATGTGCATGCCTTCGCGCGAAAGCGGCTTCCGTCAGCTTGAGTGGACGCCGCCGTTGATGTTGATGGTCTGGCCGGTGATGTAGCCGTTATGCGCCAGCATCACGGCGACCGCGGCGACCTCGTCGGCCGTGCCGATGCGGCCGACCGGCGGCGCGGGCGCGGTGGCGCGCAGCGCCGAGGTGTCTTGGCGCACGATGTCGGTGTCGATACGCCCGGGCGCGATCGCGTTGGCCGTGATGCCGTCGCCGGCCAGCCGCCGCGCGTAGCTATGCATCAACCCGATCTGGCCGGCCTTGCTGGCGGCGTAGTGCGGCCCGATGACGCCGCCGGTCTGCGCCGCAACCGAGGAGATCGCCATGATGCGGCCCCAGCGCGCGCGCCGCATCGCCGGCACCGCCGCTTGCGTCACCAGGAAGCTGCCGGTCAGGTTGATGGCCAAGGTCCGATTCCAGATCTCCGGCGTGATGTCCTCGATCGCGAGCGCGTAGCCGACGCCGGCGCTGTTGACCAGGATGCCGACCGGTCCGAGCGCGCGCTCGGCCGCGCCGACCAGCGCCGATGCCTGCTCGGGCTGGCCGACGTCGGCGCCGAGCGCGACCGCGCGGCGGCCGAGCGCCTGGATCTCGGCGACCGCCGCGTCGGCGTCGCGCCGGCTCGCCACGTAATTGACCGCGACGTCGGCGCCGGCGCGCGCCAAGGCGACCGCGATGGCGCGGCCGATGCCGCGCGAGCCGCCGGTGACCAGCGCGACCTTGCCGGTGATGTCGTCCATCGCGCGACCCCTGCTCCTCAGCGCGCGCCGACCAGGCCGAAGCGCACGCGCCGATTGTGCCGGCCCTTGTTGTCGATCTTCAAGATGCGCACCGGGCGCGACCCGCCGGTCGAAGCAAGATGGGTGCCGCCACAGGCCTGGCGGTCGAGCCCGACGATCTCGACCACGCGCACCGTGCCGTCGTCGGACGGCGGCGGCGCCACCGAGCGGCAGCGCACCAGGCCGGCGCCGTTCGCCGCCTCGCCGACCGGCACGTGGACCGTGCGCACCGGCAGATCGCGGCGGATCACGGCGTTGATCTCGGCCTCGAGCGCCCGCACGGCATCGGCATCGACGTTGGGCAGGTCGAAATCGACCCGCGCGGTGCCGTCGTCCTTGAGCTGCGCGCCGGTGATCAACGCGCCGTCGAAGTGCTGGTAGACCAGGGCGTTGAGCACGTGGGCGTCGGTGTGGAGCTCGGTCTGGGCAGCGCGGAACGCCGCGTCGACCCGCGCCTCGACGGCGCCGGCAAGCTCGACCGGCTCGGCCAGCAACAGCCAGGTTTGGCCATTCTCGCCCGCAATTCCGGTCACGGCGGTCTCGCCATGCGCCCAGGCGAGCCGGCCGCGATCGGCCAGCTGGCCGCCGCCGCCCGGATGGAACGGGCTGCGATCGAGCACGACCGCGCCCGGCCGCGCCGCGACCACCTCGGCCTCGAGGCTGAGCACGTCGGGATGATCCTGGCAGAAATAGCGCGTCATGCCGGCATCGTGCGGCCGCCGGCGCGGCGCGTCAAACCGCCCCCGGCACGTCGCTTGCACCGCTGCGGCGTGTACCCCTAAGGTCGCGGCATGCTCGGTTTCCTCCTGCGCCGTCTGATCGTCGCGCTGTTGGTCGGGGTGACCGTGCTGACCATCGCGTTCGCGCTGACCCGGCTGTCGGGCGATCTCGCGATCGCGATCGCCGGCGCCAAGTCGAGGTGATCCGCCGCGCCTACGGCCTCGACCAACCCGTCATCGTGCAGTTCGGCAACTGGGTCGCCAAGGCCGCGGTCGGCGATTTCGGCGAGAGCTATTTCTTCAAGCAGCGGGTCTCCGAGCTGATCGGCGCGCGGCTGCCCATCACCCTGACCTTAGGCCTGGTCGGGCTGGCGATCGCCGCCGTGGTATCGATCCCGCTCGGCGTGCTCGCCGCGGTGCGCGAGAGCACGGCGATCGACCGCGCCGTCCAGGTCGTGGCGCTGATCGGCCAGGCGATGCCGAGCTTCTGGCTCGGCCTCATCCTCATGATCGTGTTCGGCATCAAGCTCGCCTGGCTGCCGGTGTCGGGCACCGGGACGTGGCAGCACTACGTCATGCCCGGCATCGTGCTGGCGTTCTCGGCGATCCCGGCGCTGACCCGCCTGACGCGCAGCGGCATGATCCAGGCGCTGGCCTCGGACTACATCCGCACCGCGCGCGCCAAGGGCCTGTCGAGCGGCTCGATCCTGATCAAGCACGCACTGCGCAACGCCGCCATTCCGGTGGTCGCGATCGCCACGGTGCAGCTCGGCTTCATGCTCGGCGGCTCGATCGTGATCGAGACCGTGTTTGCGCTGCACGGCGTCGGCTTCCTGGCCTGGGAGAGCATCGGCAAGAACGACTTCCCGGTCGTCCAGGCGGTCGTGCTGGTGCTGGCGCTGATCTATGTCGGCCTGACCCTGCTGGCCGACATGATCAACGCCGTGCTCGACCCGCGGCTGCGCAGCGCATGAGTGCGGTCGCCGAGCCGGCCCGCCTGGCGCACCGCCGCCGGCTGCCCGGCGGGATCGGCCGCTGGGTCGGCACCGGGCTGGGCGGCGTGATCGTCGGCGCCGCCGTGCTGGTCGCGCTGCTGGCGCCCTGGATCGTGCCGCACGATCCGTTCGCCCAGGACCTGCCCAAGCGCCTGCTGCCGCCGTTCTGGATGGACGGCTACGACGGCATCCACGTCTTCGGCACCGACCAGCTCGGTCGCGACTACCTGTCGCGGCTGATCTACGGCGCGCGCATCTCGATGCTGATCGGCGTCAGCACCGTGGTGACCTCCGGCCTGATCGGCATCACACTCGGCGTGGTCGGCGGCTATGCCGGCGGCCGGGTCGACGACGCCGTGCTGTTCGCGATCACGACCCGGCTGTCGATCCCGGTGGTGCTGGTCGCGCTCGCCGTGGTCGGGCTGTTCGGCTCCAGCCTGTCCCTGCTCGCGCTTACCCTCGGCCTGCTGCTGTGGGACCGCTTCGCCGTGGTCGCGCGCAGCACCACCATGCAGGTGCGCCAGCTCGACTACGTCGCCGCCGCGTGGTGCGCCGGCTGTTCGCGTGTCCATATCCTATTGCGCGAGGTGCTGCCCAACATCGCCAGCCACCTCGCCGTGGTCGCGACGCTCGAGATGGCGCTCGCGATCCTGCTCGAGGCGGCGCTGTCGTTCCTCGGCCTCGGCGTGCCGCCGCCGCTGCCGTCGTGGGGCCTGATGATCGCCGAGGCCAAGGGCTACATGTTCTTCACCCCGTGGGTGATCATGATCCCCGGGGTCGCGCTGTTCGTGCTGGTGTTCGGCATCAACCTGCTGGGCGACGGGCTGCGCGACCTGCTCGGCGCGCGCGCCGACCCATGACCGAGGCGCTGCTCGAGGTCGACCGCCTGCGCGTCGAGTTCGGCGACGAGGTCGCCGCGGTGCGCGGCGCCTCGCTGACGGTGGCGCGCGGCGAGGTCCATTGCCTGGTCGGCGAGTCGGGTTGCGGCAAGTCGGTGCTCGCGCTCGCGGTCATGAACCTGCTGGCGCGCCGCGGCCGGCGCGCCGCCGAGCGGCTGCGTTTCGCCGGCCGAGACTTGCTCGCGCTGCCCGACCGCGCGATGGCGCGGCTGCGCGGCGACCGCCTGGCGATGATCTTCCAGGAGCCGACGACCAGCCTCAACCCGGCCTACACGGTCGGCTCGCAGATGATCGAGGTGCTGCGCCGCCACCGCGGCGCGCCGCGCGCCGTCGCGCGCGACCGCGCGGTCGAGCTGCTCGGCCGCGTCGGCATCACGGCGCCCGGCATGCGCCTCGGCCAGTTTCCCCACCAACTGTCGGGCGGCCTGCGCCAGCGCGTCATGATCGCGATGGCGCTGATGTGCGAGCCCGACCTCCTGATCGCCGACGAGCCGACGACGGCGCTCGACGTCACCGTGCAAGCCCAAATCCTGCGCCTGCTCGCCGGGCTGCAGCGCGACCTCGGGCTCGGCATCCTGCTGATCACCCACGATCTCGGGCTGGTCGCGCGGGTCGCCCACCGCGTCTCGGTGATGTACGCCGGCGAGATCGTCGAGAGCGCGCCAACGGCGGCGCTGTTTGCCGCGCCGCGCCACCCCTACACGCGCGGTCTGCTCGCCTGCGTGCCGGTCCCCGGCAAGGTGCGGCGCGACCAGCCGCTCGGCGCCATCCCGGGCGTGGTGCCGCGCCTGATGCCGGGCTTTCAAGGTTGCGCGTTTCGCGCGCGCTGCGGCCACGCCGCGCCCGAATGCGCCAGTGCGGTCCCGCGTCGCCCCGCCGGTGCGACGCACGACTATCTCTGCCGCCTGCCTGCGGACTGGGTCCGCCTGGAGCCGGCGGCATGACGGCCGACTCTGTCGCGGCCGTTGCGCCCGCTGCCGCCACACCCGCGATCGACATCCGCGCGGTCCGCCGCATTTTCCGGGTGCGCGACGCTGGACGAGTCTGGGACGCCGACCGCGCGGTCGTCGCGGTCGACGACGTCTCCCTGACGGTGCCGGCCGGCGGCGTGCTCGGCGTGGTCGGCGAGTCGGGCTGCGGCAAGTCGACCCTGGCGCGCATGATCCTCGGCCTGCTGGCACCGACCGCCGGCGAGATCCGGGTCGCCGGGCGGCATCTGGCGACGCTCGACCGCCGCGCCCGCGCGGCGTTGATCCAGCCGGTGTTCCAGGATCCCTACGCCTCGCTCAACCCGCGCCGGCGGGTCGGCGATATCGTCGCGCTGCCGCTGGTTGCGCACGGCCAGATAACCCGCCGCGACATCGCCGCGCGGGTCGCCGAGATGCTGACGCGCGTCGGCCTGGCACCCGAGCTGGCACGGCGCCTGCCCGGCGAGCTGTCGGGCGGCCAGCGCCAGCGCGTCGCGATCGCGCGTGCGCTCGTCCTCAAGCCCAGCATCGTGGTGTGCGACGAGCCGACCAGCGCGCTCGACGTCTCGGTGCAGGCCCAGATCCTCAACCTGCTGGCCGAGCTGCGCCGCGAGCTCAACCTCACCTACCTGTTCATCAGCCACAACTTGGCGGTGGTCGAGCACGTCGCCAGCGAGGTCGCGGTGATGTATCTCGGAAGAATTGTCGAACGTGCTGACACGGAGACCTTGTTCCGCGCGCCGCGCCATCCCTACACCAAGGCGCTGCTCGCCTCGGTGTTGACGCCCGAGCCCGGGCTCGGCGTGCCCGACGTCGGGCTCGGCGACACCCTGCCCGACCCGACCGCCATCCCCGCCGGCTGCCGCTTCCACCCGCGCTGCCCGGTCGCCCTCGAGAAATGCCGCAGCATCGCGCCGCCCGTGGTCGATGGCGTGGAGTGCCATCTGGCGTAGCCAGAAACCAGAAGCCAGAAACCAGACTCGCCTCGTTCTGGCCTTCTGGATTCTGGCCTTCTGGCTTCTACTTCAGGTGCCTGGCCCAGAAGCCGAGCATGCGGTCCCAGGCCTGCTCGGCGCAGCGGCGCTCGTGGACCTCGGGGCGTTGCTCGTTGACGAAGCCGTGCTTGGCGGCGTAGCGGTGCACCTCGATGTCCTTCTTCGCCGCCTTGGACGCCTGCTCGAAGGCGTCGACCGCCTGCGGCGTGCACCAGTCGTCCTCGTTGGCGAAATGGCCCTGCAGCGGGATGCGGATCGCCGACGGATCGGCCGCCTCCTTCGGCGGAATGCCGTAGAAGCACACGCCCGCGGCGAGCTCGGGCACGCGTACCGCGCCGATGATCGTGACGGCGCCGCCGAGACAGAAACCGGTCAGCCCGACCTTGACACCGGTGCGCGCCAGGAACTGCGCCGCGCCGCGCACCAGCTGGTCGGTCGCCTCGAGGAAGTTGAGCGAGGTCATCTCGCGGTTGGCGGCGTCGGTGTCGTGATAGGGCACGACCACGCCGTTGTAGAGATCGGGCGCCAGCGCTTCGTAGCCGGCTAGCGCCAGGCGGTCGCAGATGCCGGTGATCTGCGGCTGCACGCCCCACCATTCCTGAATGACGACGATGCCCGGCGCGTTGGCACGCCCCGGCTTGGCGAGATAGCCCGCGCCGGTTTTGCCATCCGGCCGCTTGAAGCCGATCTTGGTGCCCATGTCCCCTCCCGGTTCGTTGTGCGCGCCGTGCTACTTCCACTTGGCCAGGTAGTAGCGCGGCAACTCGTCGGCGAACGGCGTGAAGTCGAGCTGTTTCACGAAGCCGTAGGTCGTGACGTAGGTGTGCAGCGGCAGCCAGTAGGCCTGCTCGGTAGCGCGATGGATCGCCGCCGCGTAGGCCTTGCGCCGCGTGTCGGCGTCGTTGGTGGCGCCGCCCTCTTCGACCAAGCGCTTCATCTCGGGATCGCGGAAGTAGTCGTCGTTGCCGAAGGTGAAGGCCCACGGCAGGATCGCGGACACGTCGTTGACCGAATAGCTGCCCCAGCTGCCGAGATAGAGCGGGTTCTCGCCGCGCCAGGCGCGCTGGATCGCGGCGGCGACCTGGAGCTGGCTGACGCGCGCGCGGATGCCGACCGCCTGCAGGTAGCTGTGCACCGACGCGGTCCACTGCGGCAGCACGTAGGTGACCAGCTCAGTGTCGAAACCGTTCGGGAAGCCGGCTTCGGCGAGCAGCTGCTTGGCGCGACCCGGATCGTAGGCGTAGCGCACCGCCGCCTCGGCGTCGCAGCCGAACTGGCTCGGGAAGCACGGTGCCGGCGGTACGCGCGAGCCGCCGGTCACCAGCTGCTTGGCGATGGTCTCGCGGTCGATGGCATGCCAGATCGCCTGGCGGACCTTGAGGTTGGTCAGCGGATTGCCGGCGCCGCTGCGCCCGGCGGCGTCGATCGAGAGATAGCCGACGCGCATCGATTCCTTGCGCACAGCCTGCAGGGTCGGCATGGCGTTGACGCCGTCCATCTGGTCCGGGCTCAGGTTCCAGATCCAGTCGGTGCTGCCGCTCAACAGCTCGGTCATCTCGGTCGCGGCGTCGGGCACGAAGCGGACGACCAGGCGCTTGATCGCCGGACGGCCCTTGGGGCTGCCTTGCCAATAATCCTCGAAGCGCTCGAACTCGACCTTGGCCGAGGTCTCGACCTTGGTGATGCGGTAGGGGCCGGCGCCGACCGGCGCGCGCGCATAGCCCTCGGCGCCGACGCGCTCGCGATAGGCCTTGGGCCAGATCGGGATGACGAGCGCGAAATACTCCAGCGCCGCCGGCGTCGGCCGCTTCATGATCACGCGCACGCGCTGGCCGTCGAGCTTCTCGGCGTGATCCATCCACGAGTAGTTGGTTGGCGTCGCGACCTTGCTGTCGGGGTTCGCGATCGTGTTGATCGTGTAAACGACGTCGTCGGCGCCGAGCGTCGTACCGTCGTGGAACTTGACGCCGGACCGCAAGGTGAACTCAAGCGTGGTGGCGTCGACCAGCTGCCACGCGGTCGCCAGCGCCGGCTTGATCTGGAAGCTTTCGGGGTCGCGATGGACCAGCATATCGAAGGCCTGGTGGGTGAGGATCAGGCCGGTGCGCTGGGAGTTGTAGTAGGGGTCGATGTTCGGCACGCCGTCGCGGAACACGATGCGCAGGGTATCGGCCGATTTCTGCGCTATCGCCGGCCCGCCCGCGAACGCCAGCGCGAACACGACGGCAAATCCACCCACTCGCTTCAGCATGTCGGCCCTCCGGTTGGCTTGAGTCACGAGCTGCGCGCGGTGCTGCGCTTGATCAGGACGTTGAGCAGCGCCTGGCGGCGCTCGACCTTGACGGCCTTCATGGCGCGCTCGAGCGCGCCAGGCAGCTGCGCCGGCTCCTCGACGCGCTCGCCGTAGCCGCCGCTGGCCTCGACCACCTTCTCGAACTGCGGCGACGGCTCGATGTAGGTCAGCGCCGGCATGTTGTCGCGCGACGCGTAGCCGGTCGGATAGACGGTGGTGGTGGCGCGCCGGACCGCGCCCCACATCGCGTTGTTGAGCACCACGGTGAGGATCGGCAGCTGGTTGGCCGCGCTGACGTAGTGCGCCGGGGTCGGATTGCCGAACATGTAGGAGCCGTCGCCGAGCACCGCGATCACGGTGCGCTCGGGCGCCGACAGCTTG
Source organism: Pseudomonadota bacterium (assembly GCA_016195115.1). Lineage (GTDB taxonomy): Bacteria > Pseudomonadota > Alphaproteobacteria > Elsterales > Elsteraceae > JACQAI01. The sequence continues at coordinate 2,076 of JACQAI010000344.1, read as the reverse complement.
GCGCCGAGCGCCGCCCCAAGGCCCCAGCCGAGGCCGCCGACCGGGCTATTGCCGAAGTAGCAGCCCGGCCGCTTGAGCGCGACCTGGTCGAGCGCCAGGGTGTACTCGTTGACGATGATGTCGTCGTCGCTGCGGATGCGTTCGATGCACGCGCCCGCCCAGGTCTGCTGGATCTCGGTGTCCTGCTCGGCCTTCTGGCGCGCCTCGGCCCAGCGCGCGCGCTGGGTCTTGCGCAGCGCGGCGACCTTGGCCGCGCGCTCGGACAGGCTCTTGGCGAGCTCGCCCTTGCCTTTGCCGTTGGCGAGCGCCAAGTCGAGCTGCGTCAGCGCCGCCGGGACGTTGCCGGCGATCGCGATGTCGGCGCGGAAGCCGCGGACCGGATAGCGCGCGTAGAGCGGGTCGACGCCGATCTGGATCACCGGCACGTCGTCGCCCGGCCGGGTCTCGTTAGGAATCCACGGCACGTCGGTCTCGACCACCACCACGGCATCGGCCTCGCGCAGCAGCGCGCCCGGGTCGTAGCCGAGATGCATAGGATGGTCGTCGGGCAGGCACAGATAGCGCGCGCGATACTGCACCACCGGGATGGCGTGGCGCGCCGCGAGCGCGGCGAGCGCCTCGACGCCGGCGCTGGTCTCGCCGGCCTCGGCGGTGATGATCACGGGAAACTGCGCGCGCGACAGCAGCTCGGCGGCGCGCGCGATCGCGGCGCCGTCGGGTTGCGGCGGCGCGGTCGGCGCCATCATGCCGTGCTCGGTGACCTCGAGGCCGTCGAGCGGGCCCGCCAGCACCTCGCGCGGCAAGATCAGGTAGACGGGCGCGCGCGGCTCCGAGCGCGCCAGCGCCAGCGCGCGATCGACCACGGTCTCGATCTGGCTGCCGTTGCGCAGCTCATAATCCCACTTCACGAACTCGCGGATCATCGCGCCCTGATCGAACTGCTCCTGCGCCCAGTGGATGTAGGTGTCGCGCGAGGCCGTTACGCCGGACTCGTTGATCGGCGTGCGCCCGGCGGTCATCAGGATCGGCACGCGCTGGCGCGACGCGTTCATGATGGCGTTGAGGCTGTTGGCGGTGCCCGGGCCGACATGGACCATCGCGGCTTGCATGCGGCCCGTGACCATCCAGTAGCCGTGTGCCATCGACACCGCGGCGTTCTCGTGCGGCACCAGGATCGGCGTCGGCACCTTGCGGCCCTGCACCTTGGCCTTGGAGAACGCCTCGATGATCGGCGCGAAATCGGTGCCGGCGTTGGCGAACAGATAGTCGACGCCGCGCTTCGCGAGCAGCGCCAGATAGGCGTCGGCGACGGTCTCGGCTTCGATGCGGACTTTGGCCATGGGATCCTCGTGCGGCCGCGATCCCCTCACTCTAGCCGCCGCAGCCGCAGCGGCAAGGACGCTTGACCCGGGAAACGAAACGCGCAGATATTACAAACGGTTAGTTACGGTTGCACAAACAACTATCAGGGTCTCAGGACGGGCCGCTCCGGTCGGCTCCTGGACGCGCGGGAGTTCCGGTAGCCAACTTGCCTCATGCAATCGTCTATGAGGTCCGCGCGGACGCGGTCACGAGTCCAGCCGCGTTTCATGCTGCGCGCGATCTCGCGCACGCGCTCGCCGAACCGACGTCCGAGCTGAAGCGGTAACGAGGGCGGTCGAGCCATGGCGGAATCGGTCATCGCCATCCTGATCCTTGGCTTGCTGTTCGTGCTGCTGGCGTCCGGCATGGCGCTCGGCTTCGCAATGGGCCTCAGCGGCCTCCTCGGCACGCTGTTTTTGATCGACGCCAATGCCGCCCTCGCCCTGCTGGGCCAGACGGCCTACGAGACCGGGCTCGCCTACAATCTGTCCGTGATCCCCATGTTCGTGCTGATGGGCTACATCGGCGGCGAGGCCGGGCTCAACGAATCGCTCTATCGCGCCTGCAACGCCTGGCTCGGCCATCGCCGCGGCGGGCTGGCGCTGGCCACGATCGGTGCCTGTGGCGCATTCGCTGCGATCTGCGGCTCGAGCCTGGCCACGGCGGCGACCATGGCGCAGATCGCGCTGCCCGAGATGCGCAAGTACAAGTACC
>JACQAI010000343.1 GCA_016195115.1 Pseudomonadota bacterium | reverse complement strand
GACGAGTCCATCGAGATCTCTTTCGCCGCTGCCGTCCAGGCAGCCGACGACGCCTTTTTCGTCGTTCCACCGCGTCCCGGGTCGCGGCTATCGACCGCGCTCAAGCAGAAGGGTGGCGAAGCGCGTGTCGAGCTTTTGACCACGCTGCCGTCCGGACGCCCCTGGCAGCCGCGCCTGGTGCGCACACTCGGGTTCGGTGCTCAGCAGGCGCCGTATCTCGACTATCTGATCGAAGACCCGGTCGAGGCCACCTACCTTCACGCCGACGGTATCCACGTCGTCGTCCCCGACCCCGCGCGCTTTGCCTTCCACAAGCTGATTGTCGCCGCCGACCGTCGCAGCAGCGAGCAGACGAAAGTCGCAAAGGATCTCGCCCAGGCGGCAGAGCTCTGGCGCGTCCTGAGCGACGTTCGGCCCGCCGACCTCAAAGCCGCGCGCAAAGCGCTCACGCGCGCTGGCCGGACCTACATCGCGAAGGCGCGGCAGGGCGCCCGCATGAGCGAGGCAACCGCACCAATCGCCGAAGCTTTGGCGGGCTGATCCTCTACTCCGCCGCCTGACGCTTGGGCCGCGCCACGCCGACGTCGTGCAGCTCGATGTCGACGAGCAGCGGCTCGTCGCTGGTCGCGACCTCGTTCTCAACCAGGCCGCCGCAGCCGGGGCAGAAGAACTGGCGGAACACCGGCTCGGCGTCGATGAAGCGTTCGGGATTGCGCGCGTGCGGGTTGCCGGCGGCGATCGGATTGTCCTCGCGGATGCAGCCGGATTTGTAGTTGTCGTCGCTGCGCCCGAGGTCGGTGGCGCAGCGGCTGCAGGTCAGATGCGGCGTGTTGCCGTCGAGCCGCAGCGCGACGTACTCGCTGACCTGCAGCATCGGCGCGCCGGCGAGCTTGCGGGGTGCCGCACCGCCACCGGCGCGATGGCGTTTGACGCGGGCCGCGCGGGTCTCAGCGCGCAGCGCGTCGGTCGCCGCTCGGTCGACCCGGTTCTCGGTGTCGAGCACGACGCCGTAGAGCCCCCGCGCGGCGTCGCGGGTGACGTTGCCGTCCTCGACGTCCTCCTGGACGTGCGCGGGATCGCGGTCCATCGGGTCGCCGAAGCCGCCGGCGGCCGACCAGGTGACGGCGTAGACGTCGGTCGGCTCCTGGACGAAGTTCTCCTGGCGCAGCTGCAGCTCGACCGGCTCGCCGGTGAGCTCGCCGAGGTCCTCGACCATGCGGCACGCGCCGTGGCGCTCGAGCACGTTGGAGTGCTTGAGGAAGCGGTAGACGTTGGGCGTCGCCGGATAGCCGCCCATCATGCCGGTCGAGGTCGGCACGGCGTTGCCCGACGACAGGGTGTCCTGGGTGATCTTGTCGGTGTTGTGCGGGATGAAGCAGCTCTCGGCCGACAGGCCGCCGCGGAATTTGCCGGCGCCGCCGGAGTCCGGCACTTCCTTGCGATAGAGGAACAGCAGCGGGAAATTCTGCTCGGTGTGCTCGATGTTGGGCAGCTTGCAGATCGGCGTGCGCGCCTGGCCGCCGGTCGAGATGCCGTCGTCTTGCGCGAACGCGCCGATCGCGCCGCCGATCGGATCGATCAGCAGATAGCCGTAGCGCTCGCCCCACTGGTCGATGCCGCGGAAGATCGTCGCCGGCCACTGGCTGGTGCCGCCGATGCACATGATGTCTTTGCGCATCTCGGGGTCGGGATAGATCATCTTCGAGATCGCGTTGTAGGCCGGGTAGAGCGAGATCTCCATCGACTGCACCGGCGCGGTAGACACCGAGGCCGGGAAGTTGGCGCAGTTGAAGGTGCCCGGAGAGGGATCGAACGTGATGTGGCGCAGCGCGCCGCCGACCGAGAGATACTGGTCCCAGCACAGCAGCTCGTTGATCGCGACCATGATCGAGCCGCGCCAGCCCGAATAGGTGGCGTTCATCGCGCCGTCCTGCGGCGCCGTGCCCTCGTTCTCGAAGATCAGCCGGCCACCCGCTTTGCGGCAGGTCAGCATGACGCGATGGACGCGCCGGTCGCCCGGCCGGCAGCACTCGACATAGGTGCGGTCGCGCCACACGCCGTCGGGCAGCCGCGCCAGCTTCTGCAGGAACACGCGCTCGCCGTTGTCGATGATCTTCTTCATCACGCCCTTGACGGTCGTGGCGCCGTAGCGGCGGATCAGCTCGAGCACGCGGGTGCGCGCGGTGGTGTTGCCGGCGAGCTGGGCGCGGAAGTCGAGCGCAACCAGGTCGGGCTTGCGCGACGAGCGCAGATAGAGCTCTTCGATATCCCGCCTAATCTCGTCGTTCTCGATGATCTTGATCGGCGGGATCAGGATGCCCTCGTCGAAGGCGTCGCGCGCCGACGGGCAGAAGCTGCCCGGCGTGATGCCGCCGATGTCGTACTGGTGCAGGCAGTTGGTCACCCAGCAGAACAGCTCGCCCTCGTGGAACACCGGGCAGATCAGCATGACGTCCATCTGGTGCGCGGCACCGACCCACGGATCGTTGGCGAGGAACATGTCGCCCTCGCGGATGCCCGGGTTGTCGCTGCGGTACTCCAGGATCCACTTAACTTGCGTATCCGTGACACCGGACATGTATTGCATGTACGGGCCGAAGAACACGAACTCGGCGTCCTCGGTCAGGATCGAGGGGTTGAGGTCGAGCGCGTACATCGCGATCGGCGAGCCCGAGATGCGCTGGATGGTCGCGCCGTGCTCCTCGTTGATGTTCCACAGCGCATGGCGGATCACCTCGAAGGTGACCGGATCGACCTCGGCGTCCCACTGGCGGTGCAGCGCCAGCTTGGGCGAGATCGTCAAGGTCTTCGGCGGCACGTAACCGAACTGCTTGCCGTCGAACACCGTGCCGGTCATCTCGCTGATCTTGGGCATCGCGCTACCCCTTCAAATCGATCTCGAAATTGCCGAACGCGTCCACGCGCAAGGTCTTGCCGGGATGCACGACCACGGTGGTGTCGGTGGTCGTCCTGGGTACGCTTCAAGCCGTCCCACCAGATCGCGCGGCTGCCGCGCCGTGCGGCTGCCGGAATCGTGTCGGTCAGGCCCGTAGTCGGCACCAGCTTGGGCTGCGGCGTGCGGGCGCTGGCACGGATCCGAAAGGTCACCATCTCGAGCCGCGAGCCGCGGAACGACGAGGATTTGCCGTAGAGCTGCTCGTAGCGCGCGAAGAAGCGTCCGGCGAGGTCGTCGTGGAAGTCCGCCGGCAGGCGGCTGGCCGGCAGCACAACCTCGACCTCGTTGATCTGACCCTTGTGGCGCATGTCGATCGAGAGCTCGAAAACGAGCCGCCCCGCCGCGATGCCGTCCTTGGCCATCTGCTCGCGCGCGGTCGCCTCGAGCGCCGCCAGATTGCCGTTGACGCGCTCGCGCAGGAACGGCGAGGCCTGGATGTCGACCTGCTCGTGGATGTGCAGGATGTGCGCCGAGGCGGCGCCGAACGCGCACCAGGTCGACGCGGTCTTCTTCTGCGGCACCACCACCCGCGAGACGCCGAGCTCGCCGGCGAACACGCCGGCGTGCGCCGGCCCGGCGCCGCCGAAGGCGAACAGCACGAAGTCGCGCGGGTCGAACCCCTTCTGGATCGTCATCTTGCGGATGATGTCGGCCATCTGGAACTCGGCGATCTTGGCGATGCCGCTTGCCGCCTCGACCAGCGACAGGCCGAGCTGGTCGGCGACCGCTTGGACGGCGCGTACCGCGGCCGCCTTGTCGAGCTTGATCTTGCCGCCGGCGAAATTGTCGGGATCGAGGTAGCCGAGCACGACGTCGGCGTCGGTCACCGTCGCGGTGGTGCCGCCGCGACCGTAGCATGCCGGGCCCGGCACCGCGCCGGCGCTCTCCGGGCCGACGCGCATCGTGCGGGTGGCGGCATCGACGCGCACCAGGCTGCCGCCGCCCGAGCCGATCGCCTGGATGTCGACCTTGGGCAGGAAGTACTCGTACTGGTGGGTGTTGGACACGAAGCTGTAGGCCGGCTTGCCGTCGAAGATGAGGCCGACGTCGAACGAGGTGCCGCCCATATCGGTCGTGATGATGTTGCGGCAACCCATCAGGTCGCCGAGATATTGCGAGCCCGTGACGCCGGCGACCGGACCCGAGTCGAGCGTCAGCAGCGGCGCGCTGATCGCCTTCTCGACCGAGATGGTGCCGCCACCGCACTGGGTGATCTGCAGCGGCTGCTTATAGCCGCGCGCGCTCAACTGACCGTCGAGATTGCGCAGATAGCCCGAGGTCAGCGGCCCGATATAGCCGTTGAGCGCGACCGCGGTGACGCGCTCGTACTCGCCCCATTTCGGCACCAAGTCGGCGGAGCAGGAGACAAACAGCTCGGGCGCAATCCGCTGCACCATTTCCTTGACCCGGCGCTCGTGCGCGGGATAGCGGAACGACCAGAGAAAGCAGATCGCGATCGCCTTGACGCCCTTGGCGACCAGGCGGCGGATCGCTTGCTCGGCTTCGTCCTCGTTGAGCGGCACGACGACCGCGCCGAAGCAATCGACGCGTTCCGAGACCCCTTCGATCAGCCGCTTGGGCACGATCGGATCGGGCTTGGCGCTCTCCGGGAAGTGCACGACCTGCTGGATGTCGCGGCCCGTGATGCCGCGCGAGCCGCGCATGATGTGGATGACGTCGCTGTGGCCTTTGGTGGTGATCAGCCCGACCGGCGCGCCGCGCTGCTGCACGATCGCGTTGGTCCCGATGGTGGTACCGTGCGACAGCAGCTCGGTCTGGCGGCACAGGCCGTCGAGGTCGGTGCCGAGCGCGGCCGCCGCCGCGGTCATGGCGTCGAGCATGCCGCGGGCGAAATCGTCGGGCGTCGACGGCGACTTGGCGGTCGTGACCACGCCCGCCTGGTCGATCACGACGCAGTCCGTGAACGTGCCGCCGATGTCGACGCCGACCAGGTAGCCGCCTCCGGGAGTCGGGGGTCGGGAGTCAGGTGTCAGGATCGCCTCGCTCAATTCCTGACCCCTGACTCCTGGTTCCCGATCACCGGTACGGGTAGATGATGTTTCCCGACTTCAGCTCGGGCGGATAGAGGATGACGTGGGTGGTCGGCTTCTTGAACGTCTCGATGCTGTTGTCCGTGATGCCCTGGAACTGGATCTCCAGCATCGCGGGCTTGGCCCACTCGCCGTTGGCCGCGAACGAGACGCCGCCGACCATGGTGTCGAACTTGTTGGCGTGGATGTACTTGGCGATCTTGTCCTGGTCGAGGCTGCCGACCGCACGGACCGCCTGCTCGTAGACCTGCACGCCGGCATAGGCGAAGGGCGGCAGATAGTAGCCGAGCTCGTCGACGCCGGCCCCGGCGGCCTTGGCCTGGTATTTCGCCAGGAAGGCCTCGACGCTGGGGCGCTTGATGGTCGGCGCCGGCACGAACAGGTCGTAGTTGACGATGCCGTTGAGCAGCGGGCCGAGCTGCTTCTTGAGCGCGGCGAACTGCAGCCCGACCATGCCGCCGCCCACCAGCTTGGTCTTCAGGCCGACCTCGTGCATCGCGCGCACGAAGCCGACCGAGTCGGGCGGGTAGGACGCGATGAACACCACGTCGGGATTGGTCGCCTGGATCGCCCGCACGATCGGCGTGTAGTCGACCGTGTTGGGCGGATAGGTCTTGTCGTAGACCACCTTGAGCGGCGTGTCCTTCAGGTTATCGCGCGCGCCCGACAGCGCGACCTGCGGATATTCGGCGTCGCCGCCGACCAGCGCGATCGTCTTGGGCTGGGGCTTCTGCTCCAGCGCGACCTCGATGAAGTGCCGGGAGAACTCGTGGCGCGCGTCGGGCCCTTGGGGAAAGATCTGGAAGTAGCGGTCGTAGTGGAACTGATCGTTCACCGCGAGCGCGAAGTTGCTCATGAAAAGCATGTTGTGCTGGATGACGATCGGCATCGCGGGCGCCGTCAGGTTGGTGCCGTAGCCCGACAGCACGAGGTCGACCTTGTCGACGTCGAGCAGCTTGGTGTAGATGCCCGGCACGAGCGACGGGTTGCTCTGGTCGTCGTAGTGGATCAGCTCGATCTTGCGGCCGAGCAGGCCGCCGCGCGCGTTGACGTCGTCGGCCCACATCTCGATCGCGATCGTCGCCGCCTTGCCGTTGCCGGCGAGCCCGCCGGTCTCCGCCATGCCGAAGCCAAGCTTGATCGGCCCGTCGGCCGCCGCCGCAGCGGTTGCCATCACCGCGATTGCCGCGGCAAGCGTCATCCTGCGCACCATGCGGTTCCTCCCGATTTTTTTGCCGGTCGCAAGAGGCACCGGCTTCGAGGGCGGATGATGCTCTGGCGACGGCGGCGCTGTCCACGCCTCGGAGCCTGCGCACCCGTCCGCCGAGCGGCCGCGCCACGGCCAGTGGCGGCGCCGTCATGGTTAAGATTTGTTGATGAGCGTCATCATGACTAACGGTCCGTTACTTTCAAAAATCCCGCCGCCTGGCGACTTCTTCTTAACGTTTATCGACTTAATTGAGCGCCCGCCGACAGCGGATTCTCCGGCGGATTGCGAGGGCACGGAGCGATGGGACGCAACACCCGCGTCTTGCTGGTCGAGGACGACATGCTGATCGCGTGGACGATCGCGGCCGTGCTGAAGCAGCTCGGCTGCACCGTGGTCGACTATGCCGACAACGCCGACCAGGCGGTCGAGCGCGCGATTGCCGTGCGGCCCGACGTCATCCTGATGGACATCGGCCTCGCCGGCACGCGCGACGGCATCGACGCGGCCGAGGAGATTCGCGCGCACACCGGCCAGTCGGTGATCTATCTGACCGGCCACGCCGATGTCGCGACCCTGAAACGCGCCGCCGAGACCGAGCCGCTGTCGTTCGTCTTCAAGCCGTTCGACGAGGTGACGCTCGGCGCCGCGCTCGACCAGGCCCGCGCGCGCTAGCCAGACAACAGACGACGGACGTCAGAGGACAGACGGCGCGGGACGCTGTCGCCGCTCTGTCGTCCGTCGTCTGTCTTCTGTCATCTAGCGCTTCGCCAGCGCCGCGGCGCGGATCTGGCTGAGGCTGGCGCGCGGCGTCAGCGCCTCGGGATCGAGCTTGAGCTCGATCAGCGCCGCCTTCCCCGCTGAGCGCGCGCGCGCGAACGCCGGCGCGAACTCCTCGGTGCGCTCGACCAGCTCGCCGTGGGCGCCGTAGGCGCGCGCCAGCGCCGCGAAGTCGGGGTTCTGCAGGTCGGTGCCCCAGACGTGGGTCGGGTATTCGCGCTCCTGATGCATGCGGATCGTGCCGTACATGCCGTTGTTGACCACGATGAAGATCGGCGCGACGCCGTACTGCTTGGCGGTCGCGAGTTCTTGACCACACATCAAAAAACAGCCGTCGCCGTTGAACGACACCACGGTACGCTCGGGATGGACGAGCTTGGCCGCGATGCCGGCCGGCACGCCGTAGCCCATAGCACCGCTGGTCGGCGCCAGCTGCGACTTGAAGGTCTTGTACTGGTAGAAGCGGTGCACCCAGACGGCGTAGTTGCCGGCGCCATTGGTGATGATCGCGTCGTCGGGCAGCACCTCGCGCAGGTGCTGCATCACCTGCCCCATGTCGAGCGCGCCTGGCACCTTGGGCAATTCCAGGTTGGCGATGTAGTCGGCGCGCCCGCCCTCGGTCCAGCCGGACCACGCCGGCTTGTCGATCGGCGCCAGCGCGCGCGCCGCGGCGGCGAACTGCGGCATGCCGGCAAGGATCGGCAGATCGGCCTGGTAGACCCGCCCGAGCTCCTCGGCCGACGGGTGGACGTGGATGAGATTCTGCTTCGGCCGCGGCACCGTGAGCAAGGTGTAGCCGCTCGTCACGGTTTCCTCCAAGCGCGTGCCGACAGCGATCAGGAGATCGGCGCTCTTGATGCGCTCGGCGATCTTGGGGTTCATGCCGACGCCGACGTCGCCGATATAGCAGCGGTGGCGGTTGTCGAAATAATCCTGACAGCGGAAGCCGACGCCGGTCGCCAGCGCATTGGCCTCGGCGAACGCCACGATGTCGCGCGTCGCCGCCAGGTTCCAGGTGCCGCCGCCGAGGATCATGAGGGGCTGTTTCGCGGCAGCAAGCAGTCGGCGCAGGCGCTCCATGTCGCTCGGATGCGG
>JACQAI010000342.1 GCA_016195115.1 Pseudomonadota bacterium | reverse complement strand
GCCGGCGCGAGGCCGCCGCGCTCGAGCCGGCCGGCGGCCGGCCGGACCAGCCCGGCGAGCGCCTTGAGCAGGGTCGTCTTGCCGGCGCCGTTGGGGCCGACCACCGCGGTCAACGAGCCGGTCGCGAACGCGCCGGTGAGGTGATGCACCGCGGGGTGGCGCTCATAGGCGATCGTGAGGTCGGTGAGCGCAATCACGCCAGCGCCCACCACACCGCGAGCCACAGCGCGGCGCAGCCGCCGGCTGCCCACGCCACCCGTACCGCCGCGCTCCAGCCGAGCGGCGAGCCTGCCCATCGTCCCGTCGCTGCCATGGCCAATTTGCGGTTGTTACAATGTAACGTACCCCGGTGGGGCGATCTAAGCCAAGGCCGGACCTGGGAAATTTGCCGCCGGCGGGGCTTCCGGCGGCCGATTCGGGGCTGCCATGCACCCGAAGCATGGATGGGTGCTTGATCGCGACCCGGATAACGCAGAGATGACAAGCGTGATGCAGCGCACCGTCGGCGACGAAAGACTCCGGTATGGTTTGGCGGTTGGTGCGTGAGGAGATGTGGTCATGCAGTGGCACAGCCAACGTCCGGGCCTCGTCAACGCCCTGCACCTGTTCTGGCTGTTCGTCGTGATCCTGACGCCGGTCCTGGTCTCGCGCCTGCTCTACACGGCGCTCGAGTAGGCCGCGCGCCAGCGGGTCCCACGCGCGCGTCAGCTGCGGCCGTGATGCTTGCGCCAGCTCTGCCAATCGTCGATCACCGCCGTCGCCATCGCGCGCGCGGCCTTGTCGAGCCAGCCGGACGGCTGCGCGTCGAGATCGCGGCGCAGCGCGCGCCGCGCGCCCGGTGTACCGAGATGGATGTTGGCGGTCTCCCAGCCCATGGCGCGCAGCAGGCGCCGTTCGTCGCGCCGGCGCGGCAGCAACCCGAGATCGAGCTTCGAGCAATCGGCGGCGAGCCGCCGGATGATCCAGCGGTCGGTCGTCCGTAGAAAGGGATCGGGACAGCGCACCGCGTGCTCGATGATCTCGGCATGGCGCGCGTGCCGCGTGCGGCCGCGCGCATCGGCCCACGCGCACGCCGACGGCAGCACCGCCTTGGCCTCGCGCGCGACCAGGCCGCCGTGGCGCTCGGCGAGCGCGACGAAGCGCTGGCGGCCGAGGCTGCCGAGCCCGGCGGTGCGGTGCTTGATGCGGTATCCGTCGCAGTCGTCCAGCTCCTTGGCGAACAGCTTGAGCAGCTTCTTCGGTACGTCGCGCGTGCGCGACGACGTGGCGTCGAGCTTGGCCCAGAACGCCGCCGGATCGCGCAGGCTCGACAGCGCGATGTCGCGCATCCAGCGATGCGTCTCCTCGAGCACGTAGGGACGTCCGCCCGCGTCGAGGCTGGCGCGATAGCCCGCGAGCAGGTTCGCCGCGATGGTGCGCGGGCCGAGTGCGAGCCTGCCGCCGCGCGCCGCCAGCACGGCGCTGGTCGCCAGGCGCACGAGATCGTTGGTGTAGGGCAGCCGCGCGGCTTCGTCGAAATCGTTGATGCCCCAGATCAGCCGGCCTTCGTGATCGCGCCAGGTGCCGAAATTCTCGATGTGGAGATCGCCGACCGCGAGCACCTTGGGCGCGAGCGCGAGCGGCGCGCAAACCGCCGGCCAGCGTTGCGCCCAGCGATAGAAGGTCGCGCGCAGGAACCCGAACGGCAGCGCCGCCATGGCGCGATGCTTGAGCGCCAGGTCGGCGGCCACGATCGTGATGTGCTCGGCGGCCCACGCCTCGTACGCGCGGCTGGCGGCGACGATGTCCATGCTGGGGCTCCCACTCGCGTAGCGTGCGACGCTTTAGCACAGACGCCCGGACGGGGCGCTGTCCGGGCCGGCGTTCACCATTTGCCGGTAACGTTGCCGAGGCGGTCGCGGTCGAGACGGTCGCCCGACGGCGCAGCAGCAATAAAACCGCCTGAACATTTGATATAATATGAATATAATAGAGCAGTGTTGGCGGTTGCGGCCCGCAGGATCGATTTGGTCGGCGGAGCGCGCTATTCCCGATTCTACTTAACCACGTCGTCGACTCTAGTCGGCATAACTTGACGTTGTGGTGTCGGCTCTCGGGGCATGGCCCCGGTTCGGCGCAAAATTCCGCATGTGTTCTATTTCTCAGAACAGGAGGTTACCTACCTGGGGCGCCTTTGCCGAGTCTTCGTACGTGAAAAGTGCCAATTTTCCTGGAATAAACTTGTAGACGCCTAAGATTCGAAGAGTAGAATAGTTAATGTCCTTGAAAAATTTTCCTGCAGAAGTCATCAAGGACAGGTGTGAGGGGCCGCGAGGTTGCTTATGCCAAAACGGAGGACCTGGACGGTGGAGATGATCAAGCAAAATGCTCAGGAGGCCGCACGCAGCCGTCATGGCAGCGAAGGCCGTCCGGCCGGCACCCGCGGACGCCGCCGCCGCGGCAAGGATGGGCCCGATCCCATCGACGTGTATGTCGGCTCACGCCTGCGCGAACGCCGGGTCTCGCTCGGCATGAGCCAGACCGTGCTGGCCGACCGCCTCGGCCTGACCTTCCAGCAGGTCCAGAAATACGAGCGCGGCGCCAACCGGCTGAGCGCCTCGGCGCTGTGGCGCGCGGCCGACGCGGTCGATGTGCCGGTCAGCTATTTCTTCGACGGGCTGAGCCAGGGCCACCCGGTCGCCAGCGACGACCAGCTCGACGTCATCGTCCTCAAGCTCACCCAGAAGATCCGCAAGCTTGACCCGAGCGTGCGCGAGAAGCTGTCGGCCCTGATCGCGGTGCTGAGCCGCGAGGAGAGCTAGCGCGGCCGGGGCGGAAGCCCCGCGAGCGCTCCAGGCCGTTCCGCGTTCTGATAGCCGCTCGAGGGCTTCCGCCCCGGCCGCACCGGACTGCCCAATTAACACGAAGTTAAGGGTAAAATGCGCCAATCGGCCGGGTAGTCCGAGCGACCCGCGGCGTGAGGCGACGCATGCTCCGTAGCAAACGATTTTCGCATCTCCTGGCGGGGGCCCTGGCGGCCTCCCTCGGTTGGCTCGCCGCACCCCCCGACGCCGCCGCGCAGAGCGCCGGCCAGCCGACCCCCGAGGGCGTCGCGCTTTACGATCAGGTCGCCGCCGCGCTGATCGCCAAGTCCGGCGTGCCGGTCCCCGAGACCGCCGAGACCCCGGTGCTCGGCTGCCAGCGCTACGCCCAGATCGCCGCCAGCGTCGTGCGCTTCGCGATCGGCGCGACCTTGCCGCCCGGCACCTCGCTGGACAGCCCGCGCGCCGAGACGCGGCGCCAGGCCGCCGACGTGATGGCCGACGACGCCCAGACCACGCTCGCCCAGCTCGCCGGCGCCGGCGCCACCATCGAGCAATGCGCCGCGGCGACGCGCGCG
>JACQAI010000240.1 GCA_016195115.1 Pseudomonadota bacterium | reverse complement strand
TCGAGCTCGAGCGCCGGCTGGCCGGCCATGCCCTGGGTCGTGGTGTTGACCAGCAGGGTCGCCTGGTCGGCAGCGCCGGCGAAGCCGTCCCACGCCACGGCCCGCATGCGCGGCCCGAGCTCGCGCGCGAGCGCCTCGGCGCGCTCCAGGGTGCGGTTGAGAACCCGCAGCTCGGGAACGCCGGCGTCGAGCAGCGCGACCGCAACGGCACGCGCCGAGCCGCCGGCGCCGAGCACGACCGCTGGGCCATCGGCAGCGCGCCAGGCCGCGGCACCGCGGCGCAGGTTCTCGATAAAGCCGTAGCCGTCGGTGTTGGCGCCCGTGATGCCCGCGCGATCGATGATCAGGGTGTTGACCGCGCCGATGCGGCGCGCGGTGTCGTCGATCCGATCGCACGCGGCGAACGCTGCCTCCTTGTGCGGCGCCGTTACGTTGGCACCGACGAAGCCGAGCTGGGGCAGCGCGCGCACCGCCGCTAGGAAATCCTCCGGCCGCACCGCAAGCGGCACGTAGGCGCCGTCGATGCCATAGTGATCGAGCCAGTAGCCGTGCAGCTGGGGCGAGCGCGAGTGACCGATCGGCCAGCCGAAGATCCCGGCCAGACGCGCTGCGCCGCTCGGCCTCATGCCGCGACGATGCCGTGCTGGCGCAGGGTCTCGAGCAGCGGCAGCAGCGGCAGCCCGAGGATGGCGAAGAAATCACCGTCGACATGGGAGAACAATTGCACCCCCAGGCCTTCGAGCTGGTAGGCACCGACTGATTGCAGTGCCGGCTCGCCGATGGCATCAAGATAGGCGGCGATGAAAGCGTCGTCGAGCCGGCGCATGGTCAGGCGCGAGCGCTCGACGTGCTGCCACAACTGTCGGCCGTCGCGTGCCACGACCACACCGGCGACCAGCGAATGGGTCTTGCCGCGCAACCCCCGCAAACTCGTTTCCGCCTGGCCGCGATCGGCCGGCTTGTCGAACCATACGCCGTCGCAATCGAGCATCTGATCGGCGCCGATCACCAGCGCTTCCGGCCGCAGGGACGATACGTGTAGGGCTTTCAGCGCTGCCAGCGCCAACGCGCAGGCTTCGGCGTCGGCGCGCTCGCTGCGCAGCTTGCGCTTGAGCGCCGTCTCGTCGACCTGAGCCGGCATGATCTCGAACGGCACGCCGGCATTGCGCAGCACCGTGGCGCGGATCGTGCTCGCTGATGCCAGCACCACCGGTGTTTTAGACGCATTTGCGCCGGCCAATACCGTCATTCCTCGGCGCCCCGGCGCTGGGTGTAGAGCTGCAGGATCGCCGCGGCGGTTTCCTCGATCGAGCGCCGCGTCACATCGATCACCGGCCAGCCGCGCTCGCCGAACAGGCGACGCGCCTTGAGGACCTCGTCGCGCACGGTCTCAAGGTCGGTGTAATCGGTCTCGCCTTCCTGGGCCAGCATGTTGAGCCGGTTGCGCCGGAGCTGCACGAGGCGCTGGGGATCGTTGGTCAAGCCGACGATCAGCGGGCGCGTCACCTTGAAGAGTTCATCGGGCAGCGGCAGGTTGGGCACGATCGGCACGTTCGCCGCCTTGACCCCGCGGTTGGCGAGATACATGCACGTCGG
This sequence comes from Pseudomonadota bacterium, assembly GCA_016195115.1. Taxonomy (GTDB): domain Bacteria; phylum Pseudomonadota; class Alphaproteobacteria; order Elsterales; family Elsteraceae; genus JACQAI01. The sequence goes on along the minus strand of JACQAI010000240.1, from coordinate 4,631 downwards.
CGTCTTCGACGTGCGCGACACGCCGACCAGCACGACGTCGGCCTCGTCGAGGCTCCACGACGATTGGCCATCGTCATGGATCAGCGCGAAGGTCATGGCGTCGATCCGACCGAAATACTCGGCGTCGAGCATGTGCTGCTTGCCAGGCTGGTGACCGCCCGGCATGCCGAAGTAACTACCCAGCGCACCGATCACCGGGTCAAGCACCGGGATCAAGGGGACCTGCAAGCGACGGCAGCCGTCTTGCAACGCGCCGCGCAGTTTGTCATCGACCAAGGTGAACATTACCGGGCCCGGATGATCGGCGATGCCGGCCAACACCTTTTCGAGGTGCGTATGCGAACGGACCAGCGACCATACGTGCTGGATCGCCTCGATGCCTTCGAACTGCACCAGGCAGGCCCGCGCAACCCGGTAGATCGTCTCGCCGGTGGCATCCGACACGAGATGGATATGAACCAGCTTGGTCGAACTGCCCGACGCCGTCGTATCGGTCATAATCCGACTCTAGCAGCAGGCCTTGCGGGGATAACCCACGATTTGGTCCAGGCCACCGAAATTTCATCCCCAGTCACCGGTCGGGACAACCCGCTTCCACATCCTGCGAACAACCTTCTCCCCGGGTCTCGCGAAGCGAGGGCAACTTTCATGGCTGACCATAGTCCCGCCCGATTCAGCCTTTGCATTCACCCCTAATCGGCTGCCATACCAAGCGCTTGGCGATCTTCGCCATGAGTTATCCCAGCAGACTCCGGCCGAGCGCGGCTTCGGTGCTCCTCCGGGGACAACTGCCGCGACGCAATAATCCCCGACTCTTTGGCCTCTACTACCTCTACTACCTTTATGATTCAAATAGCTTTGATGAAGTAGATGCGATGACCGTCCTGCCGCCTGGTAAAAAGCTCTTGCGCGTCTTGGCCGGCGAGATCATCGATCCGCCGCCGATCTGGCTGATGCGACAAGCCGGTCGCTATCTGCCGGAGTATCGTGCCTTGCGCGCACAGACCAGCGGCTTCCTCGAACTGTGTCTCACCCCGGCGCTGGCAGCCGAGGTGACCTTGCAGCCGATCCGGCGCTACGCGATGGACGGTGCCATTCTGTTTTCCGACATTCTGATGGTGCCGTATGGCCTCGGCCAGGCGGTCAGCTTCCGGGATGGCGAAGGCCCTGTGCTTGAACCGATCACCAGCGCGGTCGAGCTCGGTCGCCTACAGCCGGTGGGAGTCCGCGACCGGGTCGCACCGATCGCCGAGACCGTGCAGCGGGTGCGCGCGGAATTGCCCGACGGCGTCACCCTGATCGGGTTCGCGGGCTCGCCCTGGACGGTTGCGACCTACATGGTGGAAGGCGGCTCGAGCCGAGAGTTCGCCCGCACGAAACGCTGGCTCTACGGCGACCCGGTGGGCTTTGCCGCGCTGATCGCGCAACTGATCGAGACCACGGTCGATTATCTCTGCCTGCAGATCGAGGCCGGCGTGGAGGCCGTGCAGCTATTCGACTCGTGGGCTGGTGTGCTGGCGTCGCCGGCGTTCGAGCGCTGGGTCGTCGAGCCCAACGTTCTGATCATCGCGGCGCTGAATGAGCGCCACCCGGAAATTCCCGTGATCTTGTTTCCGCGCGGCGCCGGTGTGAACTACGGGAGTGTCATCGACATCGGCGCCGCGGCACTCGGACTCGACACAGCCGTCCCAGTGGACTGGGCGCACGAGACGTTGCAGCCGCATGTCGCGCTGCAGGGCAATCTCGATCCGCAGGTGCTGGTGACGGGCGGCGACGCCATGTCGTGCGAGGTGCGGCGGATCCGCAGCTGGCTGGGCGGCGGCCCGTTCATCTTCAACCTCGGCCATGGTGTGGTGCCCGAGACGCCGCCCGAGCACGTCGCCGAGCTGGTGCGCCTGGTTGGCGCGCCGTCATGACCGAGCGCGTCGCGGTCGTGCTGTTCAATCTCGGTGGGCCGGACTCGGTCGACGCTGTGCAACCGTTTCTCGCCAACCTGTTCAGCGATCCTGCGATCATCCGGCTGCCGTGGCCGTTGCGGCCACTGCTCGCGCAGATAATCGCGCGGCGCCGTGCACCGTTGGCACGCCAGATCTACGCGCGGCTCGGCGGCGGTTCGCCGCTGCTCCCGAACACGGAAGCCCAGGCCGCAGCGCTGACCGAGGCGCTGGTTGACCTCGCCACCCTGAGGGTGTTCATCGCGATGCGGTACTGGCGGCCACGTGCCGCCGAGACGGCTGCCGCGGTGGCAGCGTTCGCGCCGGACCGCGTGGTCCTGCTGCCGCTCTATCCGCAGTTCTCGACCACGACGACGGCCTCGTCATGGCAGGAATGGCACCGCGCCGCGCGCGCCGCCGGGATCACGGCGGCGACCCACGGGGTGTGTTGCTATCCCGAGACCGCGGGCTTCGTGCAGGCGCTAGCGGCGCGCATCAAGCCGGCGCTGCGCGAAGCCGAAGCCGCCGGTGTCGTGCCGCCGCGGCTGCTGCTGTCCGCGCATGGCTTGCCCAAACGCATCGTCGCCGCCGGCGATCCCTATCAGTGGCAGGTCGAGCGCACCGCGGCAGCTGCCGTTGCGGCCTTGGGGATGCCCGGGGTCGACTGGGTCGTCTGTTATCAAAGCCGTGTCGGACCGCTCGAGTGGATCGGTCCGTCGACCGACGCCGAGATCCGGCGCGCCGGCGCCGATCGCGTACCGGTCGTGATCTGCCCGATCGCGTTCGTGTCCGAGCACTCCGAGACCCTGGTTGAAATCGACGTCGAGTATCGCCATCTGGCGGAGCAATCCGGCGTGCCGCGTTTCGTGCGCGTTGCCACCGTCGGTACGGACCCTGCCTTCATTGCCTCGCTTGCCACGCTGGTGCGCCGTGCCGTAGCGCGCGCCGGGATGGGTCCTGACCCGGTGGGCCCGCCGTGCCCGATCGGTATGGTCTGCGGGACGCCGGGGGTGGCCGGGAGGCTGGCGTCGTGACCGCTCTGCTGGCGACCCTCTACCCCTGGGTCAAGGCGCTGCACGTGATCGCGGTGATCGCCTGGATGGCCGGGTTGCTCTATTTGCCGCGGTTGTTCGTCTATCACAGCGTAGCGGCCCCGGGCTCAGCGCAGTCGGAGACTTTCAAGATCATGGAGCGGCGGCTGCTGCGCGGCATTATGAACCCAGCGATGATCGCGGTGTTTCTGCTCGGCGGCTTGCTGCTGGCGACCCCGGGCGTCGTCGACTGGCAGGCCGCCTGGATCTACGTGAAACTGGTGTTGGTCGCAGGGCTGACCGTCCTGCACCACATGATGGCCGGCTGGCGCAAAGCCTTCGCCGCGGACCAGAACCGCCGGTCGGCCCGGTTCTACCGCATCGCCAATGAAGTCCCGACCGTGCTGATGATCGGAATCGTGATCTTCGTCATCGTCAAACCGGTCTAAGTTAATGGTGTGGTGAGATTTCTCTGTTTGACAGGCGTTTCACCTTTGGCTACAGCTTGCGGCGAAGGGCTCAGTCCTAGCCCGATTTCCCCCCGACCCACACATCCAGGGCGCGCACCGGTTCGATGAGCCGGCCCCTCTCGGCATCGCTCCCGGCGAGTCCCGCCAGCGCCCCTGTAACCTGTGGCAACCCCCCAGTGGTACTCTCATGCATCTCGAAAAACTGAAGCGCAAGTCGCCCGCTGACCTCCTGGCGTTCGCCGAGGAGCTGCAGATCGAAAACGCCAGCGTCCTGCGTAAGCAGGACATGATGTTCGCGATCCTCAAGCAACTCGCCGACAACGAAGTGCCGATCTTCGGCGACGGTGTGCTCGAAATCCTCCAGGACGGCTTCGGCTTCCTGCGCTCGCCCGAGGCCAATTACCTGCCCGGGCCCGACGACATCTACGTCTCTCCCAGCCAGGTGCGGCGCTTCGGCCTGCGCACCGGCGACACCGTCGAGGGTCAGATCCGCTCGCCCAAAGATGGCGAGCGCTACTTCGCCATGCTCAAGGTCAACACGATCAACTTCGATGTGCCCGAGAAGGTGCGGCACCGCATCAACTTCGACAACCTGACGCCGCTTTATCCCGAGCAGCGCCTCCACCTCGAGCTCGAGGCAGACGAAAAAGATCTCGGTTTTACCGACGCGCGCAAGACCGCGGTCGCAGCCGCCGCGGTGCGCGAGACCGTGAAGGAAGCCGCCAACGGCAACGGCGAGGAAGCACCCGCCCCGCGGCGCAGCGGCTCTCTCAGCTTGAGCAAGGCCGGCGGCAAGCGCGATACCTCCTCGAAAGCGCTCGCCGAGGCGCGCAAGGATCTGACGACCCGCGTGATCGACCTGATCGCGCCGCTCGGCAAGGGCCAGCGCGCCTTGATCGTGTCGCCGCCGCGCACCGGCAAGACCATGATGCTGCAAGCCATGGCCAATGCCGTCGCCACCAATCACCCGGATGTCGCGCTCATCGTTCTCCTCATCGACGAGCGCCCGGAAGAAGTCACCGACATGCAGCGCACCGTGAAGGGCGAAGTCATCAGCTCCACCTTCGACGAGGCCCCGCAGCGCCACGTGCAGGTCGCGGAAATGGTCCTGGAAAAGGCCAAGCGCCTGGTCGAGCACAAGCGCGACGTGGTCATCCTCCTGGACTCCGTCACCCGCCTGGCGCGCGCCTATAACT
>JACQAI010000239.1 GCA_016195115.1 Pseudomonadota bacterium | reverse complement strand
GCGTGGCGTACTCGATCGATCGACCATACACGGGACCGTCGGTGTCAAACAGCATCGAAAGCTCGGAGCAAACGGCTGCAGCCGACGCCGCGCGGATCGACGCGGTGTGGGGCGATCCGGCGGATTGGCAGGCCGACGGGCTCCACTGGCAGGCGCTGCCGGCGATCCGGCACGCCATCAATCGGCGGGTGACCGGCAGCGCGACCCTGACGCCGCTCGCCTGGTTCTTCGATCGCCTCCGCGCGGAGCGCGAGCTGCCGATCGAGCGCGCGCTGGTGCTGGCGTGCTGGGACGGCAAACTCGAGCGGCGATTGGTCTTATCGGGATGGGTGCGCGAGATCGTGGCGATCGACCTGTCGCCGCGGGTCCTGGAGCATGCCGCCGCCGCGGCGCGCGCCGCCGGGCTGTCGAACATCCGCTATGTGCGCGCCGACATGAATCGCCTCGAGCTCGACGAGCCGCCGTTCGATGTTGTCTTCAGCGTGGCGGCGATCCATCACTGCGCCGCGCTCGAGCAGCTGTGCGACGCGGTGACCCGCCTGCTCAAACCGGACGGCTGGTTCTATCTCGACGAGTATGTCGGACCGAGCCGGTTCCAATGGACGGACGCGCAGATGCGCCAGGTCAACCTCGCGCTCGATCTCCTGCCCGACGATCTGGTGCGCACCGCCAAGGGCCAGATCCGCCGCCACCACCAGCGGGTTTCGGCCGAGGTCATCGCCGCCCACGATCCCAGCGAGGCGGTGCGTTCGGCCGAGATTCCCGGGGTCGTCGGGCAGCGCTTCGAGCTCGTCGAGCAACGCGGCTACGGCGGCGGGCTGCTGCATTTGCAGCTCGCGCAGATCGCCCAGAACTTCCTGGCGCCGCACGACACCGCGCGCGCCGCGCGCTATCTCGAACTGCTGATCGAGGCAGAGGACGCCCTGCAGCGCGCCGGCCGAATCGTCGACGATTTCGCCGTCATGCTGGCGCGGCGCCGGCGCTGATCAGAACGCGACCGCGTCGCGCACCGCAGCGGCGAACCGCGCGGAATCGAACTGGTCGGTCGCGCGCGCCAGCGCACGATCTTGGACGTGCCGCCACAGCGCGTCGTCGCGCGCGAGCTCCACGATCGCGGCAGCGAACGCAGCGGCGTCGCTGCCTCGATCAGCTTGGCCGCGACGCCGCCGGCGTACCGCGCGGGCGCCACGAACACCCGAGCCGCGTCGTAGAGCGGCGTCAGATCGTCGACCCGACCGAGCAGGCGGACGTTGCGCGCGGCCAACGCGGCGACGCGGTTGGACCGGCATTCGCCGACGATCGACAGGACGATGTCGGGCGGCAGCAACGGCATGGCGTTGTCGACGAACCAGGCCAGGCCGTCCTCGTTCGGCGTCCCGGGATCGAGCGCGCCGACGAACAGGAGGCCGCTGCGATGCGCCGGGCCGGGCGCGTCGCGGCGCGCCGCCATGCCGTGCGTCACGATTCGGACGTCGCGCGCCCCGGCGCGCACGAACCACGCGGCGTCGCGCCGCGACACCGCCAGCACGCGATCGACCGTGCCACCGAGCGCGGCCTCGGCGGCGATGCGGCGTCGCGCCGCCGCGCGCGTCAGCGGGCGACCGTGCACCGCGGCTTCGGCGACCTCGCGCAGGGCAAACAGCGCCTCGGCGTCGTAGACGATGCGCAGCCCCTCGAACAGCGCCGGCCGCCGCCGGCGCAAGCGATCCAGTCAGGCGAGGTTGGGCGGCCGGCTGATCAGCATGACGTCGTAGACCCCGGCGCGCTCGGCCAGGAAGGCCTCGAACTTCGCGGCGCCGCGGCCGAGCATGACTTCGGTGCCTTCCGGCACGGTCGCCGCGACGGCACGCCAGTCGTCGTCGAACTGCCAGAGCGGGAACAGCGTGACGTTGTGACGGTCGAGCGCGTGCAGCATCAGGCGCGCGCGCGGCAGGCCGCCGCCCGCGGCGACGTGCGGCACGGCGTTGTCGACGATGAGGACGCGTGGTCCCGGGCGCGCGGCCCAGCGCTCGATCAGCGGGTTGGCGGCGCGCGCCGCCGGCCGCTCGGCGAGCACCGCGCGATGGCGCTCGAGAAACACCGACTGGTTGCGGCGCATCTGCGCCGGCGCGGCGTCGGGATCGATCGCGCTCGCCCACTCGACATGGCCGACCACGATCGCGGGGTCGTAGACGATGCGCTGGCCGGCTTGGCGGATGCGCAGGCACAGATCGGTGTCCTCGTAGTACGCCGGCGCGTAGCGCGGATCGAAGCCGCCGAGCGCACGCCACAGCGTCGTACGGACCGCCAGGAACACGCCGGAGCAGAAGTCGACGTCGCGCACGAACTGGAACTCGGCGGCGTCAGGGTCGCCGCCGCGGCCGTAGCCGAGCGTCGAGCCGTCGCCGAAGGCGATGCAACCCGCCTCTTGCAGCGTGCCGTCGCCGAGCACGATGCGGCCGCCGACGGCGCCGATCGTCGGGTCGCGCTCGAGCCGGTCGACCGCGGCGGCGAGCGCGCCCGTCTGCACGATCGCGTCGTTATTGAGCAACAGGATGTAGCGGCCGCGCGCCAATTCCGCGGCTTGGTTGACCGCCGCGAGGAAATGGCGGTTCTCGGGATTGCGCAGGATCGTCGCGCCGTCGATGCGGTCGAGCAGCGCCGCCGTCGTGTCGGTCGAGGCGTTGTCGACGATGATGGTCTCGAACGCGACGCCGCCTTGATCGGCGAGCGCGGCGAGCGCTTGGCGGGTCAGGCCCGCCTGGTTGAACAGCACGACGATGACCGACACGGTCGGCGTCGCGGCGTGCGGCAAGGCCAGGCGTTGCTGGTGCGCCAGCCAGCCGTCCAGCGCGCGTCGCGCCACCGCCTTGGCGCGGCCTTTGACGTCGGTCGCATCGGCGACCGGCGCTGCCGTCGCGCGCAGATCGCGCCACGCGCCCTCGAGCGCCGCCGCGACGCGCCGCGCATCGACCAGCGGCGATGCCAGCACGGTCCGGCGCAGGCGCGCGCGGATCGCTGCGAGCCCGGCCGGATCGGCCGCCAGCGCGGCGGCCCGCGCGACATAGTCGTCCGGCGTCGCCGCACACCACTCGGGATGGCCGATCGCGTGCAGCACGGCGGCGCCCTGGCGGCTGCCCAGCAGGCCGTCCGGCGCGGCCGCGCTGCTGACCACCGGCACGCCCATCCATAAGGCGTCGATCAGGCCGAGCCCGCCATTGCCGGGAAAGGCGTCGAGCGCGATGTCGACCGCGCGGTAGAATGCCAGGTGATCGGCGTAGGCGCGCTGATACTGGAAGCCGACGCGCGCCGGATCGACGCCGGCGTCGCGCATCGCCGCCGCGATCGTGTCGCGCAGGCGCCAGTCGCGGCTCTGCCGGCCGAGCAGCTCGAGCCGGGCGTCCGGCACCCGTGCGAGCAGCCGGCCCCAGGCGTCGAGCGTCGCGCGCGACAGCCGGAAGCCCCGCACGGTGCTGCCGAAGACGACATGGCCATGTGCGCGGCAGGGCGGCGGCCCCGGATCGGGCGCATGCAACGGCGGCGTCCAGCACCACTGGCCGCCGGGCAGGCGTACCAGCGCCTCGTCATAGTGCGCGTCCGTGCCCACCGGCGCGCTCACCGCGTCGACGATCAAGGCGTCGTGGAGGCCGCCACTGCTGCCCCAACCGCCGAGCCAGCCGCACTGCACCGGCGCGACCCGCTGCGCCAGGATGCGTAGCGCGTCGAACTGGCCGAGGAACGGGTGAAGCCCAACCGTGTCGACCACGACGTCGACGCGATTGGCGCGCAGCGAGTCGGCCGTACCGGCGTCGAGCCGCACGACCTGCACCGCGCCGCCGAGCACGATCTCGGCGGCTTCGACCTGACGGGTGTAGAGCAGCACCTCCACGGCGGCGCGGTCGTGCGCCGCCAGGACCGACAGCAAGAGCCGGTCGTGGATCAGCGCGGCGAGGTACGCGACCTTGAGCCGCGCGCCGGCGCGCGGGGTCGGCAGGCGGGGCGGCGGCGCCATGCCGGTGCTCAAGGCCAGGCGTCTGCCCAATTCGCGGGTCCGCCGCTGCAGCGCGGGAAGCGCGAGCGATCCGGCCATCGCGGCGGCGTTGAGCGCGGCGCAGGCGATCCAAAGATCGTCGGGAAATTCCGCGGTGGCCAGCGCGGCATGCTCGGCCAGCTCGGCCGCGCCGGCGTGTCCGACCGCGAACTCGAGCCCCTCGCGGTGGAGCTCGCGGCGCAGCGCGCGCGGGATCAAGCGCAGCGCCGCGCGGGCGGCGCCACAACCCTCGGCGGCCAACCCGATGAGCACCCGGCCGGTCTCGCGATCGCCGCGCGCCTCGCGCAGCAGGCCGGCGAGCTCGGCCGCGGCGGCGTCCCACAGCAGTGCGCGCCGTTCCGTATCGGCGCGGCGTGCCAGTGCGATCCGGTTCTGCGCGCGGACGCGCCGCGCCGTCGCCCAGTTCGGCCGCAACGCCAGGGCGCGCTCGGCGGCCTCGAGCGCGCCGGCGAACCGTCCGGCCAGGCGCCGGCACTCGGCGAGATCGAGATGGCCGAGCGGATCGTCGGGCGCGCCCTCGAGTGCGCGCAGGAACGCGATCTCGGCCTCGGCCAGGCGATCGTCGCCGATCAGGACCCAGCCCAGGGCGCGCAACACGTCGGCACGCGCGGGTGCCAAGCGATGCGCGGCGTGTAGGCAATCCTCGGCGGCCGACCAGCGTGCCTGGCGCTGGCGCAACAGGCCGAGCACGTACCAGCCGTCGGCGGCTTCGGGCGCCGCGACCACGGCCCGCGCGGCGCAGCGTTCCGCCTCGTCGAGCGCGCCGACCGTGACGGCGATCTCGGCCGTCTGCGCCAGCGATCGCGGATCGTTCGGCTGCAGCGCCAGCAAGGCGGCGACGGCGGCGTGTGCGCCGCCGTCGTCGCCGGTGCTGTGATCGAGCCAGGCGCGCAGGCGCAACGCGTCGCTCGACGTCGGCGCCAGGCGACACGCCCGGCGCACGGCACGGCGCGCGGCGCCCAGCCGGCCGAGCCCGGCGAGCGCGAGCGCGAGCACGCGCCACACGGCTGGGTCGCGGCGTCCCGCACGCAACAAACGATGGAGCACGCGGCGCGCATCCTGGAAACGGTCGAGGTCGATATGGAGCTGGGCAAGCAGCAGGTTGGCATCGATGCGATGCGGCTGCTCGGCCAGCAGGTCCTCGGTCAGCCGCAGCGCCGCAGCGAGGCGGCCCATCCGGCAGATCAGACGGGCGCGCCATACGATCAACTCGCCGGCGTGCGGCTGGACGGCCAGCGCGCGCACCACGCAGGCTTCGGCCTCGGCCACGCGATCGTGATCCTCGTGCAAGGTCGCGCGCAGCTGCCAAGCGGGTCCGAAGTGCGCGTGCTTGGCGAGCACGCCGTCGACCATCTGCATTGCGGCCTCGGGATGCCCGAGCTCACGCTCGAGGCGCGCGGCGGCGATCGTCAGGGTCGGATCGCCGGGCGCTGCCGCGAGTCCGTCGGCGACAACGCGCAGGGCCTCGGCCGCGCGGCCATTGCGCGCCAGCACGGTCGCGAGATTGCAGCGCATCACGACGTCGTTGGGGGCCAGCGCCGAAGCCCGCGCGAGCAGCGCGATCGCGGCGTCCGGTTTGTCGCGCTGGGCGAGCAGCCAGCCATGCAGCAGCAGGCTCGCCGGCGTGGTCGTGCCGACCACCGCTTGTTCGCTGTGGACCAGCGCGTCGTCGATCCGCCCGAGGTCGTGGAGCAGCCAACCGAGCGCGAGGTGCACGTCGTCGCGTTCCGGTGCGAGCGCCAGAGCGGCGCGCAGCGCGGTCTCGGCAGCCGACACCCGGCCGCGCCGGTGCAGCGTGATGCCGAGATACAGGTGTGCCGCGGCGTCGTGCGGCGCCAGGGCGAGCGCCTCGCGCAATTCTCTCTCTGCGCCGTCGAGGTCACCCGATTCCGCAAGGAACCAGCCGAGCGTGGCCGTGGCTTCGGCTGCCGCCGGGTCTGCGGCGCGGGCGCGGCGCGCCAGCGCGACGGCGTCGGCCGACGCGCTGCGCTCCTGACAGCGCCAGGCCAGCGCGAGCAGAACCGCGGGCTCGTCGGGCGCGAACGCCAGGGCGATGCGCAGCACGGTCTCGGCGCGCGGCGCATCGAGCACGGCGCCGAGCGCCGCCAGGCGCAGCGCCGGCGCCAGCGCCGGCCCGACCTGGCGGATCAGCCGGTAGCTGGGTAAGGGCGGCGGGTCGCCGTCGAGTTGGCCGGTCGCCAGGCAGCGGAGCAGCGCGCGATCGCCCGGCACATGATCTGAATCGGCGGCCAAGGCGGTGGCGAGCGCCGTCCAATCCCCGGCCCGAAGCGCGGCGACCGTCGCGGCGGAGGGATCGCGCGCCGGCTCGGCGAGAGCTTGGATCATGGCGCGCTGTGCCCACTCGCTATGCGTTGGAGCTTATTCATTTTGACTCAAATTGATGACGTGCAGAAACCATCCGGAGCGGCTTGGAAAGAATTAAAACGCCGTGTTAGTTTCGCCCACCTTGAATCGAGCCAACGGGGTCGCCTTGCGAAGCCTGGGTCTGCTGGTCGTTTGTATGGTGGCGGCCGGCTCGATGGGGGGGATGGCGCTGCCGGCTGCGGCGCAGCAGCTGGACGTCCAGCGCTCGCTGGACGAGGGCTTTCGCCGCGTCTTCCAGAATCCCGCCGACATGGGCGCCAACCGCACCTACGCCAAGCAGCTGATCGACGCCGGCGAGTACGAAAAGGCGGTCGCGGCGCTCGAGCGTATCTTGATCACCGACCCGACCCAGACCGCGGTGCGGGTCGAGATCGGCGCGCTGTATTTCCGGCTCGGCTCGTACGAAGCCGCGCGCTCGTACTTTCAGCGTGCGCTCGCCGATCCCAGCCTGTCGCCCGAGCTGCGCGCGGAGGTCGAGCGGTTTCTCGCCGATATCGCGGAGCGCCAGAGCGCGCATCAGTTTACCGGCTTCGCGGGCGTCGGCGCGCGCTGGCAGGACAACGCCAACAGCGGACCGGATGCCACCATCCTGCGCGGCGGCGGTTTTCTGGTCGCCCGTCCGGCGACGTCGCGGCCGCAGAGCGACTTCAGCTTCTTCGGGGCGGGCAGGGTCCAGCACAGCTACGATCTCGACACCCAGAACGACGCCCACATCGTCTCGACCCTGCTCGGCTATGGCAACGCCTACTCGCGCTTTACGCGCCAGGATCTGGTGCTCGGGGAACTGACCAGCGGGTTGCGCTTCAAGCCGGCGCCGGCGGATCTCAAGGACCTCCAGATCCGGCCGCATTTCATCGGCAACTACGTCGTGCTCGACGGCAATCGCTATTTCAGCACGCTCGGCTTCGGGCTCGACGCCACCTATGTGTGGAGCGAGCGCCTGGCGAGCGAGCTCACGTTCGAGTATCGCCGCCCGGAATACGGCACCAACGCGGCGCTGGGCGACACCCAGAACCAGACCGGCGACGAGAAGGTCATCAAGTTGCGCACGGCCTATGAACTGTCGGCCAGCCAGACCGTCATCATGGATCTGCTCTACCGCTCGACGTCGACCAAGCGTGGCTACTACGACTACGGCCAGTATCAGGCGACCCTGACCTACAACCTGGTCTATGCGGCGCCGGTGCAGATCGCGCAGCCGTCGTGGAGCGTGGCGCCGTATGTCACGTGGTACTCGCGCCCCTACGCCGGCCCGGACCCGCTGGTCAACCCGGCCGCCAAGCGATTCGACAATCAGGTGCGGCTCGGCGTGGTCCACACCATCCCGATCGCCGAGAACTGGTCGACCTACCAGCAGGTCGAGCACATCTGGGGGGACTCGAACATTCCCAACTACAGCTTCCAGGATACCGCCGTGGTCGTCGGACTGACCCGGCGGTTCTGAGCAGCGAGGCCGCGACAGTGAACACCAAGGAATGGTTGGCGGCGATCGGCGCGCTCTCGGTGTCGCTCAATGCGGCCGAGGCGCAGCAACCCGGCACCGAGGCTCGCGCCGGCGTCACCGCGGCGGTCAACACGACGACCACCGGCGCGCTCGCCGGGGCGACGCGCACCTTGTTCATCGGCAACGACGTGTTCCGGGAGGAGCGCGTCGCCACCGACGCCGGCGGCCGCGCCCAGCTCCTGTTCCTCGACCAGTCGGCGATCACCATCGGGCCCAACTCCGAGATCGTGATCGATCGCTTCGTCTATGACGAGAACACGCGCATCGGCACGCTCGCGGTGCAAGCGAGCCGCGGCTTGCTGCGCTTCGTCGGCGGCAACCTCAGCAAGGACCAGGACGTCGTGGTGCGCACACCGGGCTTGGTGCTCGGCATTCGCGGCGGCATCAGCCTGATCTCGGTCGACCAGAACGGCGGCACCCAGGCGATCTTCATGTTCGGCAACCAGATGACGGTGACCGCGGCCCAGGGCGGCCAGACCCAGACCATCATCCGTCCGGGATTCGGGGTTACGGCGCTGCCCGGGCAGCCTCCCGGCGACGTGACGCGGATCTCCGGCGCGGTGATCGGAAATCTGATGGCCCAGCTCGAGGCGCCGCCGCTGCCCGGGGCGCCGGCCGGCGGTCTGGGCCTCGGCGGCGGCCCGCGCCAGATCAGCCCCGAGCGCATGCTCGACACGCTGCGTGACACGCACACCAACACCACCGACCTGAACCGGATCGCTCACGACTCGGCGCAGCAGACGCTGCGCAATCGCATCGGTTCCTGATTGCGCCCGCCATGCGGCTGCTGTTCGCCACCATGCTCGGCCATCTGCCCGAGATGGTCGGCGGCCTGCAGACCACGACCGACCAGCTCGCCCGCGCCCTGATCCGGCGCGGCATCGAGGTTGCGGTGCTGTGCGAGTCCCGAACCGCCGTCGCCGGGCCGACGCCCGACTACCGGACCTTCCGGGTTGCCGATCCGGCGACCGCGCTGGCCGCGGTGGCTGAGGGCTTCCGGCCGGACGCGATCGTCGTGCAGACCGGATCGAGTGCGGTCAGGCTGCTGGTCGCCGCGCTCGACACCGCGAAGCCGACCGCGGTCTATCTGCACAATGTCGAGGAGAGCGAGCTGGGCGGCGTCCTGCTGCCCGATCCGAGCATCCTCTATCTCGCCAACTCGCCGTTCACCGCGGCGCGCTGGGGCACCGCATTCGGTCTGCCGTGCGAAGTCGTGCCGCCGTACGTCGAGCCCGCGATCTATCTCACCGAGACCACCGGCGAGCGTATCCTGTTCATCAACCCGACGGTGCAGAAGGGCGTCGAGCTGTTCTTCCGGCTCGCCGCGGCGCGGCCCGATCTCGGCTTCACGGTGGCGGAGAGCTGGGCGCTCGTCCCGCACTGGCGGCAGTTCTGTCAGGAGCGCGCGGCAGAGCTCGGCAACGTCGAATGGTGTGCGCCGACCGACGACATGCGCGCGCTCTACGGCCGCGCCCGGCTGCTCCTGATGCCCAGCCTGTGGGAAGAAGGATACGGCCGCAGCGCGCTCGAGGCGCAGCTGAGCGGCATTCCGGTGCTGGCGTCGACGCGCGGCAACCTGCGCGAAACGGTCGGCGCCGGCGGCCTCACGGTCGATCTTCACGCGCCGCTCGAGGACTGGCTGGCGGCGCTCGACGCGCTGTGGACCGATGCCGACGGCCGCTACGCCGCCGCGGCGCGGCTGCACGCGCGGCGCGCCGACGCCGATCCCGAGCGCATCGTCGAGCGCTTCATCGCCCTGCTGACGCGCCACGCCCAGGCGCTCGCCGCTTGACCGCGTGGTTCGACGCGCCCACGACTAGATGCGCGAAGAGGTTCGGGAGGGGCGCAGCATGGGCGACCGGGTATTCTCGGAGATCGACGGCCGCGGCGTCGCGACCGTGTGGCTCAATCGTCCCGAGGTCAACAACGCCTACGACGGCGCCCTGATCGATCAGCTGATCGAGACCGTCGCGGCGCTCGATCGCGATCCCGGACTGCGTGCGCTGGTGCTGCGCGGCAAGGGCCGGCACTTCCAGGCCGGCGCCGATCTCACCTATCTGCGTCGCATCATCGAGGCGCCGCCCGAAGAGAACCAGCGCTTCAGCAAGGCGACGGTCGAGGCGATGCGCGCGCTGCAGCGGTTCTCGCGGCCGGTGGTCGCCCTGGTGCACGGCGGCTGCTTTGGCGGCGGCATCGGCCTGGTGACCTCGTCCGACATCGCGATCGCTGCCCAGGATGCCGTGTTCGCGTT